>JBOIBL010000054.1:0-9445 GCA_050739495.1 Gammaproteobacteria bacterium
GGCTGGTGTTGATGCCGCCGAAGGCGAAATTGTTGCTCATGAAATGTTCTATTTCGAGCTGGCGGCCGGTTCCGGTCAGATAATCCAGTTCGGCACAGGCCGGATCGAGGTTATCCAGGTTGATGGTCGGCGCGAACCAGTCCTCGCGCATCATCTCGATGCTGAGCCAGGCTTCCAGCGACCCGCAGGCGCCCAGTGTGTGGCCAAAATAGCTTTTCAGCGAGCTGATCGGCATGCGTTTGCCGAACACTTGCTGGGTGGCGATGGTTTCGGCGATGTCACCGCGGTCGGTGGCAGTGCCGTGTGCGTTGACGTAGCCGATCGCATCCGGAGACAGGCTCGCATCCTCCAGCGCCAGTTGCATGACCACGGCCATGGTCTCCACTTGCGGCTGGGTCACATGCGTACCGTCCGCATTGCTGCCGAATCCCACGACTTCCGCGTAGATCGGCGCACCGCGTCGTTGCGCGCGTTCCAGGTCTTCAAGGATCAGGGTCGAGGCGCCCTCGCCTACCACCAGACCATCCCGGTCGCGATCGAAAGGCCGCGGTGTGGTAGTGGGCGCATCGTTGCGGGTGCTGGTCGCAAACAAGGTGTCGAACACAGCGGTCGGGCCCAGGCTCAATTCCTCGGCGCCGCCAGCGATCATCACATCCTGCTTGCCGTATTTGATGGTTTCGTAGGCGAAGCCGATGGCCTGGCTGCCCGATGTGCAAGCGCTGCTGGAGGGAATCACTCGTCCGGTGATGCCGAAGAACAGACTGATGTTCACGGCTCCGGTGTGACTCATCATCTGCACGTAAGTGTTGGAAGTCACGCCGCGCAGACTGCCGGTGGCAGCCATACTGCCGAATGCGACTACCGGCTCCGCACTGCCGGCGCAGGCGCCATACGCGATGCCGGTGCGGCCTGATTTCAGGACAGCGTCGCCGATCAATCCGGCGTCTTCGAGTGCCAGCTCCGTGGCACGCGTGGACATGAGCGCGACCGGACCCATGCTGCGCATGGTCTTGCGATTGTATTGCGGGGGTAAATCGAATTTTTCGACTGGGGCCGCGAGCCGGGTGCGGATATCCTGGTATTGCGCCCAGTCCTGCATGAATTTCACGCCGGACTGGCGGGCGCGCAGCTTCGCGCCGATGCTGTTCCAGTCGTGTCCCAGCGCAGTCAACCCACCCATACCGGTTACCACTACCCGCCGAAACACAAGTCACCTCGTTCAGTGAACAGCAAAGCCCCGGTCAAGCGGGAGCTCATCCGCGCGCGGCGAGCAGCTTTTCGATCACCCGCTGAACGTCGCCCACGGTACGGACTTCCTTGAAATCCTCCGGACTCACCTTGGTGCCGGTCATTTCCTGCAGCTTGATCACCATATCCACCGCGTCGATGCTGTCCAGGTCCAGGTCTTCATAAAGCCGGGCATCCGGCGTGATCTTCGCAGGATCCAGTTCAAACTGCTCCACCAGGGTGTCCTTGAGGGTTTGAAAAATATCCTGTGTTTCCATGGGCATGTCTCTCGGAATAGCGATTTGGTTAAAGGGATTGGGTGCCCGGGTGCGTAATAATAATGTAATCCAGCGGGCTGTCCGGGCGATATGGTAACGGTTCCAGGCACTCCGGCAAACGTCTTTGCCCAATTCAGGCGCCCTTGTGTGCGGTTTTATCCTGCAAATTGAGCAATTCCGGGACCGTGACGCACTCCAGACCCTTCTCGCGCAGACCCTGCAGGATCAGACCCACTGCCTGCGCGCAAAAAGGGCGCTGGCGGCCGGGCAGATCGTGCCCGTCATGCAGCAACACGATGTCGCCGCCCTGGACCCGGTCCAACACGCGTTGCGCGATACGTTGCGGATCGGGCAAGCGTGTGTCATGGCTGTGCAGCGACCACGCTACCAGCGTCAGACCGTGCCGCCAGGCTGCACGCCCCAGCGCCCAGCTCTTCAAACCGACTGGCGGCCGGTACAGCGCCGGCGCGACTTCCCCCGTCAGCTGTGCAATGGCCCGGATACCCTGGTCGAGTTCCTGCGTATGCCATTTGGAAAAATAGAAATTCTGCAGGCGGGAATGTTGCCAGGAATGATTGCCCAGCACATGACCCTCGGCGACGATGCGGCTTGCCAGTGTCGAATGTGACGCAAGTGATTTGCCGATCACGAAGAATGTGGCGCGCGCATGGTTTTCTTTCAGCACATCCAGTACTTGCGGTGTCATCTGCGGATCCGGGCCATCGTCGAACGTCAACGCCACGCGTTTGCTGTCGCGCGGACCGTGCGTGATGGTTGGATAAAACAGACTCGATCCCGGCCGCGCAATGCCGTCCGTCAGCACCAACGCCAGAAGCAACACCGGAACAGCCATCCAAAGTGCAGGGACTCCGAATATCAGAAAGCCAATCACACACAGCAAAATGCCGGCGTTGACGATGTGGTGCAGATTCCAGCGCAGGAACCGCCACTTCATGGGCCGGGGCGCAAAACCCGTTGCCGTATTCTCGATCCCGTTTGTCATGTTCTGAGTGCTGATATGGACTGCGATTGGACGGAGGCAAACATCGCCCGCGATCATTGTCCCCGTAAAAACCTCTGCCCGGCAAGCGCCACAAGATCAAGATGTCCGGCCGCGCCCAGTCGTCGGCAATCGATTTGAGGCAGGTTGGGGAAATCCCGTGCCGCAGTTGCCAGGTAACAGCCCGACTCGAGTCGGGCAGACATGAAGTGCCAGGCTCCGGATGGAAATGGCGGCCGCGAACTGAAGCTGCCCGCATCCAGATCAAATCCGGTGCAACGCAGACATTCCCAGAGCGAAATACCCGCTGCCTTGCAAGCGGCTTCTTTCAACGTCCACAAAGTATAAAAAACATCCTGGCGCTCGGCGCTCGGCAGTTTTCGCAATTGGTTCGCCTCGACGGCGGAAAACACCTCTTCGGGACGTTGCAAAACCTTACGCTCTCTCGGCCACTCGACATCCAGGCCGATCGGTTCATCCGAGACGACGACGGCAATCAACTCACCCGAATGACTCAGACTGAGCTGAATACGATCAACCTGATATTGAACACCACCTTGCGGAGCAGTGCGCAAGGCGGTTGCATCAAGACTCCCAATCCGGTGACGCAACACCGTCAACATCAACATGCGTCCGGCCAGCCAACTGAGACGGCGCCGCGGATGCGAGAAGGTTCGATAGTGCGCCTGTTCCAGATCGTGCAGTTGTGGCAATACTGTTCGCTCCAGTTCTGCGAGCGAATAGAGCGTCGAATCCATCAGGGTGATCTGGATACTGGAATTCACACCACGATACTTGACCGGCCACGGTGAGCGCCTAACAATAGCATGCGCGCCGATTGGCGGTGTTGCCGGATTCAATAAAAGCCTTATGCGCACCCCGACACGGTTGATTGCAGCATTCATCGGCGCGCTGATTCTATCGACATCGCACAGCAGCCGGGCTGACGATTCCGGAGATTCACCGACCGACAAAGGCACCCACCTTGAACTTGGCCTGGGTATCGCCGGCGCACACTTTCCCGACTATCCCGGCGCATCGCGCTATTGGAACATCCTGCTGCCGATTCCCTACGTCACGCTGCACAGCCGCTATCTGGATGCCGATCGCGATCGCGTGCGCAGCAGAGTGCTGCGCGGACAGAAGTGGTCGCTGGATATCGATTTCAGCGGATCGGTGCCGGTCAGCTCATCGCGCGATGCAGAGCGTCACGACATGCCGAATCTGGGCTGGCTCGCACAGGTGGGACCGATTGCAAAATACCGCGTGTGGCGCGATGACGCGAGCGGCAACCGGCTGGATCTGGTGCTGCCGGTGCGCGCGGCAGCGAGTGTCAATGCGCTGACCTTTCATCACCGGGGTTGGGTGATGCAACCGGCAATCAAGTGGACCCGCCTGTGGGGAGCCGGCGAGCGGTTTTACCATGCCGATGTGACGCTCTCCCGGGCGTACGCGACCGGCGATTACTTCAACTACATCTATGGTGTCGCCCCCCAATACGCCGATCCGGATCGTCCCGCCTATCAGGCCGGCAGCGGCACCGGCAGCTACCGGCTGGAACTGGGCTTCGGCTGGCGACAGGGCGACATGCACTGGGGCGGTTTCGTCCAATACGCCGACTTATCGGGGGCGAGTTTCCGCAACAGTCCGCTGGTGAGCCAACGGCATCAGGTCTCATTCGGATTTGCGGTCGCCTGGGTGTTCCGTCACATTGATCGGTAAATGTCGGCACTTGACCTCGCGGCCTCCGGCCGGTCTAATAGCGCCCCCTGATTCCCCGATTTTGGCCAGGTAGCTCAGTTGGTAGAGCAGCGGACTGAAAATCCGCGTGTCGGTGGTTCGATTCCGCCCCTGGCCACCACGAATTAAATATCCATCCGGTAATGTTGTTGTCGTTTAAGGGAATTATTTGCCGATTGGCAAATTAGTCCCTTATTACCGAAACTACGTTTCAGGCAGCCCGTATTGCGCTCTTAGACGCGATAATTTTAACAATAGTAATATTCCTTGCAATTTTGAGCGCCTACAGGCCTTTACAGGCCGTAATAAAGCGGACAATGAACGTGGTCTGCAACTTCTTCCGCCAGCTCGCTAACGCCAACCTGCTGGTGCTCGATGACTTCGGGCTCGCCCCGTTATCCGATCAGACCAAACGCGATCTGCTGGAGATCCTTGATGATCGCTATGACAAGCAATCCACCCTCATCACCAGCCAGCTACCGGTCGATCAATGGCACACCTATCTCAACGATCCGACGCTTGCCGATGCCATCCTCGACTGGCTGGCGCATAACGCTTATCGCCTGAACTTGAAAGGCGCGTCCATGCGGAAACACAAAACTGTTAAACCCAAATCGACCCCGGCTGCTTGACAGTACCAGGTCGGTTCAGCACAGTGTTCAACGTCCCGTTTCACCCGGCCGCCATGCGTGAAATGCTTAAATGAATTTACAAAGCGGCTCTTTGGTGTCAGTGTGGCAGTAGCGTACAGTGAAAATCACATCCGTACTGATTCATAACCCCCTTTGACGCCCCGCGGTGACAGCACGACCTGCCAGAGCTGTGCCTTACGTGCCCGGAATGTCGCAGCACTGACGCTGAGGTAATACCTCCACATCCGATAGAACATCGAACTGTACTCCTGTTTCAGTTCGTCCCAGTGGCTTTCGAAATTATGTCGCCACGCCATCAAGGTTCGATCATAGTTGGCACTGAAGTTGTGCCAATCTTCCATCACGAACAGGTGTTCGATGGCCTCACCTACCTGGCGGACCGAAGGCAGCATACCGTTGGGGAAGATGTAACGGTCTATCCATGGATCGGTGGTACTGACCGAGTAATTGTTGCCGATGCAGTGCAGCAGAAATAATCCATCTGGCTGCAGACAACGCTGCACGATCTGCATGTAAGTCCGATAGTTCTTGACACCGACGTGTTCGAACATGCCGACCGATATGATACGGTCGAATTTCAGATGTAATAGTCGGTAATCCTGCAGCCGGATCTCGATCGGCAGGTCGGCGCAGATTTCGCGTGCGTACGCGGCTTGTTGTTCCGAGATCGTGACCCCGACTCCCTCGATGCCGTAGCGTTCCGCGGCAAGTTTGAGAGCCCCACCCCAGCCGCAACCGATGTCCAGCACGCGCATCCCGGGTTTCAAACCCAGTTTACGGAAAATAAGTTCGAGTTTGGCTTCTTGCGCAACATCCAGATCGGTGGCGTGTTTCCAATAGCCGCAACTGTAGACCATGCGCTGGTCGAGCATGCATTTGTACAAGGCATTGCCCATGTCGTAATGACGCTGACCGACTTCGAAGGCACGTGATGGGTTTTGCAGATTGGAAAGTCGTGCATGCAGGGCATGCAGAATATCGTCCCAAGTGTGGACCCGCTCGTCGAGATCAGCCCCCAGCAACCGGTAGATGAATCCATCCAGATCCTCGGCATCCCACCAGCCGTCCATGTAGGACTCGCCGAGACCAAGTGAGCCGTGGGCGAGGACCCGACCATACAAGCGCGGATCGTGGATCTGAATATCCCAGGGTTCCGGGCCATCCAGTTGAATACCGGTACCTTCAAGTAACTGGATCAGTTTTCGTTTGAATCTCGAGTGTGACATCTCTACCTTCCTGGCATCGAGTTATGCGTCATTCAAGATAGGCGCAAACGATCTTATAACCGACGTACATATATATTAGGTCCTCTCGACTAATCGAGGGCGTTCAGCAGGTATCGCAATCAACGAGAACAAAACAAATCCATGAACATATGTTGCATCGCACCCCGTTCTGTTTCGAATACCAATATTTCTATATTACTGCCATACCGTCATGTATTAGAAGGGTTGCGGCGTGGCTTGCCGATCCAACCAGTCTCCGCGTCGGATTCGTCCGCCAAACGCCGCTGACGTGCATCAAGAATCGCAGCTCGGCCCAGCAGACCAATCAGCCGGTCCGGGCTCTTAAGGTCGACTACTGGCAGACGTCCGATACCACGGCGTAACATTTTTTCTGCTGCATCATGAAGAGTCTCATCCGGGTATGCGACCAGCGGCTTGCGTGTGCCAGCAGCCAGTAATGTGGTGCTGGCGTCCACTCTATTTTCCAGGGCCCGAAAGATATCGCCCCGAGTGATTATGCCCGCCAGCATTCCAGCATCGTCGACAAGCGGGTAAGCATCCTGACGGACGACCGTCGGATCATGCTTACTGATCCGATCCACCAATTCTGTCAATAACAAATTGACATTCAGCACTGGCGGATGTTTGTCCATGACCTCTGCTACTTTGACCTGCCGCAACACATCCACTTCATATTCGAGGTGGATACGCAATCCACGACGTGCCAGCTTCTCAGTCATGATGGATTCGCGCATATAGAACTGAGTGAGGCCACTGGCGATCACACACACAAGCATCAGTGGTAGTACAGACTCGTAGTTACGCGTGATTTCGAAAGCGAAGATGATGAATGTAAATGTTGCCCGTGAGGCAGCAGCAAATACTGCGGCCATCCCTACCAGCGCGAATGCACTCGGGTCCAGGTGGGTACCAGGCACGATCTGATTCACGATAACGGCGAATGCTCCACCCATCGCCGCACCCCCCATGAACATCGGGGCCAGCAATCCACCCGATGTGCCTGACCCCAGCGAGATCAATAGTGCCAGCGTCTTGAATACCATGATTCCAAGCAGGATTGTCAGTGGCAGGTTGTTGTTAAGGATGTCGGAGATAGTGCCGTAACCCACGCCCAGTACGCGTGGAAAGAAATATCCGATGATGCCAAGGCCCAGCCCGCCGATAGCGGGCCACCACATCTGATCCAGGGGTAATTTTTCGAATTGATCCTCGATCCAGAACAGTGAACGGCTGATCAGTATCGCCGCGTAACCGCAGAGGATCCCGAGCAGCAAATAAAATGGCAGTCCGTGATTGATATCGAAAGTGACATGGCTGACCGTGAACATCGGACCAGGGCCGATCATCATCACATGCACCGTGGTGGCGATAGTCGTCGCGATCACCAACGGGATGAACGACCGTGAGCGAAATTCGAACAGCATCAACTCGATGGCAAAAATCACACCGGCGATGGGCGTGCTGAAGGTCGCTGCCATGCCGGCAGCGGCACCACACCCCAGTAGCACTTTGCGTTCCGCGGCGGTCACGCGGATCAACTGCCCGACCAGGGAGCCAAGCGCGCCGCCAGTCTGGATGATCGGACCTTCTGCACCGAAGGGACCACCGGTGCCGATGGCGATGGCTGCCGACAGGGGCTTCAGGATCGCCACACGCGGGGCGATTCTGCTTTTATTGAGCAGGACGGCCTCCATCGCTTCCGGGATACCGTGGCCACGGATCTTGTCGCTACCGTATTTCGCCATGATACCCACCGCCACGCCTCCGAGTGCTGGCACGATGATGACCCACAATCCGAGTGGGTTGGATTCGATGTTGGGCAGGTTGAAACCTGCATGATGATAGAAGACCAGATTCGTGCACACAGCAATCAGCTTGTAGAGCACAAACGCAGCAAGACCAGCCACCAAGCCGATCCCGGCTGCCAGGATGGAGATAACCAGTAGCCGCAGCCCATCTTCCGAGTAAGAAGGGGCAAACGCTGCATACATACGCTTGAGCATAGATTGTTACTCAGACAGCAGGAATTGCATTGATTGTCCAGACACGGACAGCGGGATATAATATATCACAATGCGATATTAATCCATAGCGAAGTGACGCCATGAACAATAGTGCACTGACGACCAGCCCGATCGATTATCAAACCCTGGGGGCATTCCGCGCGGCTCTGCGCAAGTTTCTGCGTATGAGCGAAGCGATCGCTGGAAACTTTGGCCTGACCCCACAGCAGCATCAAATGCTGTTAGTCGTACGCGGATTCCTCGGTAAAGACGAACCGGCCGTCGGTATCTTGGCACGACGACTTCAAATCAGACACAACAGCGCGGTGGGTCTTATCAACCGGTTGGTCAAACTGCGACTGGTAAGACGCATCTCTGACAAGCAGGATCGTAGGCTGGTGAAAGTTGTGCTGACTGCTAAAGGACTGAAGGTGTTGGATAAGTTGACGCTGGCGCACCAAACCGAACTGGCCCAGATCGGGCCCGAGATACGCAAGCTATTGACCACACTCCAGTATTGATGATGCTGGTCGAAAGTTCATTTGGGCACTGCTGCATTGTCATTACGACGGCGCCTCAAGAACCATCCAGTCCCAAGTACAAAGATCGCAGGTAGTTTCAGTACCCGCTCCGCTTTGCGCTCCTCGTTCACATCACGCAGGCGAGCTTCCAGGATGTGATCCATCGCAACGACGCTGAGTACTTTACCGGGCTCCTTGCGGTCCACTACAGGCAAGCTCGAAATTCCGGAAGCTGCCATGAGGTTTACTGCTTCGCGCAATGTCATATCCGGATAACCGACCACCATCTTGCGTACCATGATTTGATCGATCGGCGTTGTAGAAGACTGTCCTTGCTGCAATATTGAGTTGAATAGCTGGTGCTGCGTGATAATCCCTGCAAGATTATTGCTCTCATCCAGTACGGGATATAGACGCTGGGTATGATACAAACGTCGTTCTACCGGATCGACCGATGTACCCGCGGCTGCTTTCGCAGCTGCCGAGAGCGTTGTCCCTAAACGGAAACTCACACTATTTCTGGGCATGATCTCGCCGATTAAAAATATTTCGAGTGGATCTACCGAGTACTCACGGGTCAAATGTGTGCCGCGACGCACCACTTTCTCCGTCAGCACTGATCTCTTAAGCACAAGTACTGACAGCAGATAAGCCGCTGTCGAGGCTATCACTAACGGGATGACTGCATCCCATTGATGCGTGAGTTCCATTGCAAATACGACGCCCGTCAGCGGGCTGCGCATGACCCCGCCTACCACTGCCGCGAGACTCATCAG
>JBOIBL010000055.1:0-33284 GCA_050739495.1 Gammaproteobacteria bacterium
TGTCGTTCACACACATCGCGACCAGGTCGATGCCGATGGTATCGTGCCGCCTGGAATCGATGGCGAGACGCAATTTTGTGCCGACGCCGTCGGTGCCGGAAACCAGCACCGGTTGCCGATAACCGGCAGGAATTTCGACCAGTGCACCGAAGCCGCCGATTCCGCCCAGCACTTCTCCGCGCCGGGTGCGCTTGGCGGCCGGCTTGATGCGTTCGACGAGTTCGTCTCCGGCGTCGATGTCTACACCGGCATCGCGGTAGGAGAGCGGTTTCCTTGATGTCATGCGGGGTTCCCGGACAGAATGCTGGTTTTTATGCAAAGACGGGTCGCTGGCTGGCGCCTCGAGCCTGTATATTCTACACGATGCCGGTGACGGGCCAGCTGTGCCGCCCCGGATTCCCTGATGGAGGAACGATGAAAAAGATGCGCGCTTGGTCCGGCGGGTTGCTGGGAATGATGCTGTTGCTACTGGCGGCGAGTGCGCAGGGCGCGGTCGTGAATGGCTTGTACGAAGCCAGTGTCCCGGTGCCGGATCAGACCCCGGCGGCGCGGAACGTCGCCTTGCAACAGGCATTGGCTGCGGTGCTGGTCAAGGTCACGGGCGAACGCACTGCAGGCGGGGTGCCGGCGCTGGCCGGTCTCAGTCACAACCCGAATCAGTTCCTGCAGCAATATCACTATGAACAGACCCAGGACAACAACGGCAACGCCCCGGCCAGTGGCGTGACTTATTTCGACCTCACTCGCAACGGCGCGCTGGCGATTGCAGCCACCGGGCTGGTGCTGCATGCCAAGTTTGATCCCGATGCGTTGGATCAGGCGGTTAGCAATGCAGGCGAACCCGTATGGGGGCGTGAGCGCCCAGCCACGCTTGCATGGTTGGCCCTGCAGGATGGCAACACGCGCACGATCCTGTCAGCGACCAGTAATCCTGCTGTGGCGCAGGCCATGAACGCGGCTGCAACTCAGCGTGGCGTGCCGCTGATCTTCCCCACCATGGACGCGCAGGATCAACAAGCCATCGCGTTCACGGATATCTGGACCAACAATACGGCAGTCATCCAGCAGGCATCCGCCCGTTACAAACCGGATGCGATACTGGTCGGTGATATCTATGTCGTGAGTGCCGGGCAATACGCAGTGCGCTGGCAACTGACCGCAAGCGGCTCGGTACAGGCGTGGAATGGAACGGCAACGGGGGATCTCGTGAGCATCACGACGGAAGGCCTGCAGACCGCCGCCGACAATTATGCGAAGCAGTATGCAATCGCCGCCAACTCACAAGGTGTGAATGATATAGCACTGCAAGTGGATGGCGTGAATAGTGTGGATGCCTATGCGCAGGTGCTTGCGTATCTGAATACACTGACGCCGGTGAAGTCCGTACAAGTGCTTCAGGTAAAAAGTGGTTCGGTATTCTTCAGCATCGATACCCGTGGCAGCGTCGCCAATCTCGCCCAGGCCATCACTCTGGGCGACCTGTTGAAACCGGTGGAGCAGTTTATGTCAGCGTCAGCACCAGTCGCTGGATCGGTGTCGGCGCCTGCGGTGGCTGCAACAACAAGCTTGCATTTTCAATATGGCCACTGACGCCATGACCGTCGCGCAGAGGATATGGATAGTGTTCGGCGTCGCGCTCGCGATCGCTCTGATCTATCTGTTGCGTCCGATCCTGACCCCGTTCATCGTCAGTGCGATCCTGGCCTATCTGGGTGATCCGCTGGTAGATCGGCTGCAACGGCTCAGGTTGTCGCGAAGTGTTGCAGTGCTGGTGGTGTTCAAGATCACGATCCTGCTGTTGTTGTTATTGCTGTTGCTGGTGTTACCAATGGTGACGCGCGAACTTGCAGCATTGTTTGCGCATATGCCGGAAGTGCTGACCTGGTTCCAGCAACAGGCCTTGCCGTGGCTGAGCGCGCATCTCGGTCTGGATGTGAGTGTGCTGGCTCCGGGTAAACTGGCCGGACTCCTGAGCGACAATTTCGTGTCGGCTGGCAAACTTGCGGGTAATGCGATTTTGTCTGTGTCGCGTTCCAGCGGTGCCGTGTTTGCATTCTTCCTGAATCTGATCCTGATCCCGGTAGTGACGTTTTATCTGTTGCGTGATTGGGATGATCTGGTCGCTCGTATCGCAGCCCTGCTGCCGCGCGACAAGCTGGAAACAGTGACGCTGCTGGCGCGCGATTGCGACAGCATGCTGGGCGCGTTCCTGCGTGGACAGCTGGCGGTCATGGTCGGTTTGGCAATCATCTACACGCTGGGCCTGTCGCTGGTGGGACTTGATAACGCAATCGCGATCGGCGTGATCGCCGGTCTGCTGAGTTTCGTGCCTTATCTTGGCGTGATCACCGGCATCGCTCTGGCGTTGCTCTCGGCATTGCTGCAGGCGCGTGGCTGGTGGCTGCCGCTCGAGGTGCTGATCGTATTCAGCGTTGGCCAATTGATGGAAAGCTTCGTGCTTACGCCGCGTCTGGTAGGCAAGCGCATCGGTTTGCATCCTGTGCTGGTGATCTTCGCGATCCTGGTCGGCGGCCAGCTGTTCGGTTTTGCCGGGGTCCTGCTCGCATTGCCGGTCGCGGCAGCAGGGACGGTGCTGGTGCGTTACATGCATGGCCGCTATCTGGGCAGCCAGCTGTATCAGGGCGCGGGAAACAAACAGCAATGAACGCCGGTACCGGCCAATTGCCGCTGGCCATCCGGTTGGCGGATACGGCCACGTTCGGAAATTTCCACCCCGGGACGAATCAGGCAGTCGTGGATGCGTTACGGCTGCTGGCACAGCAGGGTGGCGAGCGCGCCCTGTTCCTGTGGGGGGTAGACGGCAGCGGTAAATCGCACCTGCTGCAAGCCGCTTGCCATGCAGCTTCGGCCAGCGGACGCCGCGCCATCTATCTGCCGATGTCACAGGCTGTGATGCTCGATCCTGAAGTCACCGAGAATCTCGAGAGCTGCGCGCTGGTGTGTGTAGACGATGTGCATCGCACTGCCGGGATCGAACCCTGGCAGCATGCGCTGTTCGCGTTATTCAATGCCATCGTCGAACACGGTGGCAGTGTCGTGGCCACCGCGCGCACTGCGCCGGCAGCCATCAACCGTCTGCTGCCGGATCTGGCTTCACGACTGGCGTGGGGGCCGGTATATCAGGTGAATGTACTGGAGGACGCGGACAAGATAACGGTGCTCAAGGCGCGCGCCTCACGACGCGGCTTCGAGCTTCCGGATGAGACTGCACAATTTCTTTTAAACCGGCTCAAGCGCGACATGCATACGTTGTGCGCTACGCTGGATGCATTGGATACCGCATCTTTGGTCGCGCAAAGACGCTTGACCTTGCCGTTTGTGAAATCGTTACTGGATCGACGTTAGGGTTAACGACGTCGCGCGCGTAACGCGCTGCTTGCGGCTGCGAACAACAAGATGCTCAGGAATATCTCGATAGCACCGGCATAGGCCTGTGCGGCGCCGGTCCAGGCGACGGTGATGCCTTGTGCGAGATAGCCGAGTGACAGGAAACCGCACCAGGCATAGCCGCCTTTCACATCGAGCCATACGGCGGCCGCGACGATCAGCAAGGGCACCAAGGCCAACAAGAGCCAGAATACGTGTTGTGCAGGTGTCGCACGGGTCAATATGCCGATCCAGATTGTCAGCCACAACATCAATGAGCCGAGTATCGAGAGTGCCGGTGCGCGTCCAGCCAGAAACAATTTCATCATGGGTTGTCTTTCAGACGGCGTGCAATGTCTGCAATGCGCGCACCGAGGACATGACAGAGTTTCTTTTCCATGTCGGACAGTGGACGATCGCTGTTTACTCCCGCCATGTGACTTGGACCATACGGCGTGCCGCCGCCGGTGGTCGCCAGCAATTCCTGTTCAGTGTATGGGATGCCGACGATCAGCATTCCGTGATGCATCAGCGGCAGCATCATGGAAAGCAAGGTGGTCTCCTGGCCTCCGTGTAATGACGATGTCGAGGTAAATACACCAGCAGGTTTACCCGCGAGCACACCGGATAACCAGAGTTCGGCGCTGCTGTCGAAGAAATATTTGAGCGCCGCCGCCATGTTGCCGAACCGGGTGGGACTGCCGACGGCGAGGCCGTCACATTCCCTGAGATCATCGAGTGTCGCATATGGCGGGCCCGAGGCCGGGATGTCGTCTTCGACCGCTTCCGTCACCACAGAAACTTTCGGCACCGTACGCAGGCGTGCACGTGCGCCGATACTTTCCACACCGCGACAGACATGGCGTGCCATCTCGGCGGTGGCGCCGTAACGGCTGTAATACAACACGAGAATTTCAGCGCTCACAGGATATCCAGTACCGCTTCGGGCGGACGACCGATACGCGCCTTGTGATCGGTAATTACCACCGGGCGCTGAATCAGGATCGGGTACTGGTGCATCGCGGTAATCAGGGATTTGTGGGTGAGTGAAGTATCGTCAAGCTTTTGTTCGCGGTACAAAGACTCGTTGCTCCGCATCAGTTCGCGCGGTTCCAGGCCCAGTAAACCCAGGGCGCGCTCGATATCCGCTTCAGTAGGCGGCATCTGGAGGTATTCGATAACCTCGATCTCGATGTTGCGGCTTTGCAACAAGGAAAGCGTTTCTCTGGATTTCGAGCAGCGCGGGTTATGCCAGATTGTGACTTTTTTCATACGACGGATTCTTGATTGGCTGGTCAAAAGAACCGCGCCACTATAGCGCAAGCTTGGTGCTTGACGGTCGCGAAAGGCGCTGTTAGCTTGCCATTCGCTGCCGACAGGGCCAAGTTACCAGAACCGTCCATTGCCAAACACATTGTTCAAATCTTGCTTGATCATCGCGCTGCTGCTGACATTGTCGGCCTGCGCGGGTGCGCCCGTGCAGGAGATGAGCAATGCCCGGCAAGCAGTGGCTGCGGCTGAGCAGGGTGGTGCCGCCAAATCGGCGCCCCGGCATCTGGAATTGGCGAAAACCCTGCTGCAGGCAGCCCAGGTCGCGCTGGATCACGCCGAATACTCGACCGCCCGGGAGGACGCATTGCGGGCCCGGCAGGAAGCGGTGAAGGCGCTCCGTATCAGCCAGGGATTGGATAGCTCGGACCTGTCTCCGCCCTGAATTTCCCGTAATTTCCTTATGTTAAGGCATATAGTTTGCTTGACACCGTAGATACGGTGGCGCTAATCTGTCCTTCAATTTTTCGCCCAGTCAACCGGCGCGGCATGATTTCCGTTGCCAGAACAACAACTTGAGGTTGGAGACCTACCCATGACAAAGAATTTTGTAAAACAGCTTGCCGTGGTGCTGCTGACCGTTGGTGTCGCCGTCGGTTGTGCGAGTAACAAACCCAAACCTGCACCGAAGGCTGCTGCTCCGAGTGCCGCGACTACGCAAGCCATGAATGATGCCCAGGCATTGATCACTGGCGCGCAGGCGCCTTGCACGGACACTGGCAATGCCTCTGACCTCATGACGCAGGCCCAGGCTGCTTCGACGGCTGGTGATGATGCCAAGGCCCAGCAGCTTTATGCTCAGGCCAAGCAGGTGGCGTCCGATGCCATCAACAATTGCTACCTGAGCCATGCCAGGGATCTGTTGGCGCAGGCCCAGGGTTACACCAACCTGAATGCCGATCAGCAGAACCGCCTTAACGAAGGCCAGACCGACATCAATAACAACCAGGGCAAACCCGCCTACGACGTGCTGAGCGCGCTGGTTGCCGAATTGCAGGCCGCCAAGATGACCTACACCGTGGTCAAGGGCGACAGCCTGTGGAGGATTGCCGGCAAGTCCGATGTCTACGGCAACCCGTTCGAATGGCCGCTGATCTTCAAGGCCAATGCCGACAAGATCAAGCATGCCGATACCATCTATCCGAAGCAGGACTTTGATGTCACGAAGAACCCGCTGAAGACGGATGCGGATGCCGCCTCTGATTATGCCAAGCACCGTGGTTCCTGGCAGCATCACAAGGCCGATCGGCGTGACCGCAAATGGCTCAACAACAGCATGAGCAGCTCAAGCAGCATGGCGATGCCTGCTGCGACCGAGTCGGCTCCGGCGCCTGCCGCTGCTCCGGCGCCTGCGACCATGGCCGCCCCGGCTGCTTCGACCAAGCCAGCTCCTGCTGCAGCCAGCACGGGTGGCTAAACGGCAGAACGTTGAAAGCTAGTCATTTCGAAAGGGCCCCTACGGGGCCCTTTCCTTTTGTCGGTGCTGCGCAATCTCGCACATAATGCCACCATGATCTGTAAGCGCTGTCTGGTGTCGGGGAAGGTACAGGGTGTGTTTTATCGCGCCAGCACTGCCCGGCGCGCACGCGAGCTGGGGATCAGTGGCTACGCCATAAATCTGCCGAATGGTCAGGTAGAGGTGCTGGTTTGCGGTGCCCCAGAGGCCGTACAAACCTTGTGTGAATGGTTGCGGGAAGGGCCATCGACGGCGCAGGTGACAGGTGTCGAGGTTTCTGATGCGAAGGATATCGAAATACCCGATGGGTTTCTTACCCGTTAAGAATACAAGCCACTGCCACTGTCACAACGTTCAATCCCAATACCATTTGCGACTCAGCGCCTTCAATACCTTGTCCGAGTAATTGATGCCGTCGGTGACGCCGTTATAGCGTTGCAGCGCCTCGCGGATATCGCCGTGGGATTTGTCCAGATAATATTTGAGGATGGTGCAACCCATGCGCAGGTTGGTGCGCCGATGAAACAGATTGTCATCAGGGCGATCGATCAGCTTGAGCCAGAACGGCATGATCTGCATCAGGCCGCGTGCGCCGGCATTAGATATTGCATAGTGGTCGAAACGGCTTTCCACATCGATGACCGCCAGTACCAGTTCCGGTGATACGTTGGCGCGCGCCGCTTCCTCGTGGATCATCTTCAATAGCGCCAGCCGTCGATTGTCATCCGGCAGTAACGGTGCGAGCCGCTGCGACATGGTCATCAGCCAGACCTGGGCAACATATTTGTCCTTGAAGCTGGCGGTATCGGTGGCAGCTTGTCTGACGAGTTGTATCAGTGCCGGATCGGGTTGTTCGAATTTCTGGGCGGCCGCCGGCAGACTCACCAGCGCCAGGATCGAGCAAAGCGCTAGATTAGCACCCGATCTCACGCCGTTTGCCCAAGCTTCTGTTTCAGAAAACCGAGCAACTCCGTGCGCGGAATATCCTGATTGTCCGCATCGCGACGACCCTTGTATTCCAGGGTGCCGGCCTCGAATCCTCGCTCCGACAACACCACCCGGTGCGGGATGCCGATCAATTCGGCATCCGCGAACATCGGGCCGGGGCGTAACGGGCGGTCGTCGAACAGGACGTCATAACCTGCCTGACTCAGTTCCGTATACAACCGGTGCGCCTCCTGCTGAAGTTTTTCCGATTTATGCATGTTGAGTGGCAGCAGCGCGATATCGAAGGGCGCCAGTGGCGCTGGCCAGATGATGCCGCGTGCATCGTTGTTCTGTTCGATGGCGGCGGCGACGATGCGCGAAATCCCGATACCGTAACAGCCCATGTGAACGGCGCAGGCCTTACCTTGTTCATCCAACACAGTGGCCTGCATGACTTCGGCATATTTCTGGCCGAGCTGGAATACGTGACCGACTTCGATACCACGTGCGATTTTGAGTGTACCTTTACCGTCAGGCGAGGGATCGCCTTCGACGACCTTGCGCAGATCCGCGACCCGGCTCACACGGGCATCGCGCTCCCAGTTGGCGCTGCGGTAATGGGTGCCGTCCTGGTTGCCGCCGCAAACGAAATCTGCGAGCAATGCAGCAGCACGATCAACAATGACGGGGATCGAATCCGGCAGGTTCACCGGGCCGATGAAACCGGGTTTGCAACCCAGTGCTGTGACGATGTCTGCTTCATTGGCCAGTACCGATTCGCCCGGCAATTCTGTCAATTTCGCAGCCTTGACCTCATTGATCTCATGGTCGCCGCGTACACACAGCGCGACCAGACCATCATTGCCGGACACGATCAATGTCTTGATGCACTGTTCCGGTTTAACCTTGAGGAATGTCGAAATGTCCTCGATGGTCTTCTGCGTCGGGGTCTCGACGCGTTCCAGTTTAGTTGATGGGGCGGGTCGTGATCCTGCAGGTGCAACGGCTTCTGCCAGTTCCACGTTGGCGGCGTAATCGGAGCCGGTCGAGAACGCGATGGCATCTTCACCGGAATCCGCGAGCACATGGAATTCGTGAGAGGCACTGCCGCCGATGGCGCCGGTATCGGCGTGCACGGCACGGAACCTGAGACCCAGGCGGGTGAAGATTCGCGCATAGGTGTCGTACATGTTCCGGTATTCATCTGCCAGGCCATCGGCAGTGAGATGGAACGAATAGGCATCTTTCATCAGGAATTCGCGCGCGCGCATCACGCCGAAACGGGGGCGGATCTCGTCGCGGAATTTGGTCTGGATCTGATAGAGGTTCAACGGCAACTGCTTGTAGCTTTTGATCTCGGCACGTACGAAATCGGTCACGACTTCCTCGTGCGTCGGGCCATAGCAGAATTCCTGCTGCTTGCGATCCTTGATCTTCAACAACTGACCGCCGAATTTTTCCCAGCGTCCGGTCTCTTCCCACAGTTCGCGTGGCTGGATCGATGGCATCAGCATCTCGATAGCGCCGGCCCGGTTCATCTCCTCGCGTACGATGGCCTCTGCCTTGCGCAGCACCCTCAGCCCCAGCGGCGTCCAGGTGTAGATGCCGGCCGCAAGTTTGCGGATCATGCCGGCCCGCAGCATAAGTTGATGGCTGACGGTCTCGGCATCGGCTGGAACTTCCTTGACCGTATTCAAGGGAAAATGAGAGGCGCGCATGATGGGGTAGTGTTTTTGATTGTAAAAACCGTATTCTACCGGGCACTTACCCCTCATGCATTAAACCAGAGCCATGGCACTCAAACTCTATTACGACCAGGACACCGATCCCGGCCTGATCCGGGCACGGCGAGCCGCCGTGTTGGGGTTCGGCGCCCAGGGGCGTGCACAGGCACAGAATCTCAGGGACTCGGGGGTGGCGGTCACGGTGGGCTTGCGCCCGGATTCGATTTCGCGGGCCGCAGCCGAAGCCGCCGGATTATCGGTAATGGAGCCGGGGGCGGCGGTCGCACAGGCGGATCTGGTGGTGATGCTGGTCCCGGACGAGATGCAGCCTCGGGTATACGCCGACTGGGTGGCGCCGAATCTGCGCCAACAGGCTGCGCTGGTGTTTGCGCACGGTTTCAATATCCATTACCGCAGCATCCTGCCGCGTGCCGATCTCGACGTCGTCATGGTGTCGCCGAACGGCATCGGCGAACAGGTTCGCGCCCAGTACCTGGCTGGTCATGGCGTACCCGGTCTGGTGGCAGTGCATCAGAACGTGAGCGGGATCGCACGCGATCTGGCCTTTTCCTATGCCTGGGCCCAGGGACATGGACGGGCCGGTATCGTCGAATCCACGTTCCGCGAAGAAACCGAGACTGACCTTTTTGCGGAACAGGCGGTGTTGTGTGGCGGTTTGACGCATCTCATCGAAGCCGGTTTCGAAACGCTGACCAAAGCCGGTTATGCGCCCGAGATCGCGTATTTCTGTTGCCTGCATGAAGTGAAGCTGATTGCGGACATGATCTATCAACGCGGTATCGCCGGGATGCGCGAATCGATCTCCGCGACCGCTGAATTTGGCGATTACACTCGCGGACCACGCGTCATCGGACCGGAGGCGCGTGCTGCGATGCAGGCGCTGCTGGGGGAGATCCAGCGTGGCGAATTTGCAGCCGAACTGAAGCAGGAGATTGCCGCCGGCAAACCGGTGATCCAGGCCGGGCGCACCCGTGCGCGCCAATCGCTGATCGAAAAGGTGGGCGCAGCACTGAGGGCGCACATGAAACGCGGCTGAGACGGCCGCCGGCTCGCGGCCATGACGGCCTTCGTGGCATCATGGGCCATGTCCAGCAGGAGTACTCAGCCGATGCAACTTCCCGACCAGTCTGATTCCGAAGTAGATACCGAAGTCGGTGTGGACGAGGAACTGGAGGGGAGCGCGGAAAGTGAAGGTCCGCGCCGCCGCGGGATTTACCTGCTTCCGAATCTGTTCACGACCGGCGGTCTGTTCGCCGGGTTCTATGCCATCGTCGCCGCCATCGCCGGTCATTTCCAGGCTGCCGCCCTCGCGGTGTTCGTGGCCATGATCATGGATGGTCTCGATGGGCGCATCGCGCGACTGACTCATACCGAGAGTGCATTCGGCAAGGAATATGACAGTCTGTCCGATATGGTGTCGTTCGGTCTGGCGCCCGCGTTGGTGATGTACGAGTGGGCTTTCAAGGACATGATCAATCTCGGCTGGTTGTGGGGCAAGCTTGGTTGGCTGGGCGCATTTTTCTATGCCATCTGCGCCGCACTCAGGCTGGCACGCTTCAACGTCCGTACCGGGATCGTGGACAAGCGCTATTTCCAGGGTTTGCCGAGCCCGGCCGCGGCCGCCATCGTGGCTGGTGCGGTCTGGTTCGGTGCCGACCTTGATATACCCGGCGGTGCACTCATCATTCCTGCTTATCTCCTTACCGTGGCAGCCGGTGCACTCATGGTCAGCAGCATCGGATATTACAGTTTCAAGGACCTGAATCTGCATGGCAAAGTGCCGTTCACGGTCATCGTGCTGATGGCATTGTTGTTGATCGTGGTCTCGTTGAGTCCGCCCAAGGTATTGTTTATCGCTTTCTTTGTCTATGCATGTTCCGGCCCCGTCATGGCAGTGTCCCGACTGCAGAAACGGCGTGCAAGGAAACACACTGTCTGACAAATATGCAATCGGATCGCACCCGCTATCTCCATGATCTCGGTGTCGTGAACTGGGTACACCGTGCTCCGGCGGTGGCGACGCCAGCGGCCACGACCGCGGCGGTGCCCGTCACCGAAGCACCCGTTGTCCCGCAGGCATCACCTGTCGAATCGGCCGCACGACAATCTGCGATTGCGGCGATGGATTGGGACGCACTTGGTGCAGCAGTGCGGAGCTGTACAGCATGTGGACTGCGTGCCGGCTGTACCCAGACCGTGTTCGGTGTCGGAGCACGTGATGCCCGCTGGCTGGTGATCGGTGAAGCGCCCGGCGCGGATGAGGACAAGCAGGGTGAACCTTTCGTCGGCCGTGCCGGCCAATTATTGAATTCCATGCTTGCGGCGATCGGTCTCAAGCGCGAGCAGGTCTATATCGCCAATATCCTCAAATGCCGTCCGCCGAAGAATCGCGATCCAAAACCGGACGAGGCGCAACTGTGCCGTCCGTTTCTGGAGCGCCAGATCGCCTTGATCAAGCCGACACTGATTCTCGCAGTCGGTCGGATCGCCGCACAAAACCTGCTCGATACCGACACGCCCATCGGCAAGATGCGTGGGCAACTGCATCAGGTGGCAGGGATACCGGTGGTGGTGACCTATCATCCTGCCTATCTGCTGCGTTCGCCTTCGGAAAAGCGCAAAGCCTGGGAAGACCTCAAGTTTGCTGTGCGCACCTTCAGGGAACGGACTGCACAAAGTGGTGTGCAAGCTCTCCAGAATGGGGCGTCAGGAATGACGCGATGAGCGCGGTAGTCGCACTTTCAGAACCGTTCTACCGGCCGATGCAGGAAGCCGATGTCCGGACCGTGCTCGAGATCGAGCGGCGTGCCTACAAGTATCACTGGACCGAAGGCATCTTCCGCGATTGTCTGCGGGTCGGATATGGCTGCTGGGTGATGGAATTGCACGACACAATCGCCGGCTATGGCGTGCTGTCGCTGGTGGTCGGCGAAGCCCACCTGCTGAATATCTGTATCGCCCCCGAATGGCAGGGCAAAGGTTACGGCGTTCAATTGCTGGAGCACTTCATGGATCTGGCCCGGGAGCGTAGTGCCAGCCAGATGTTGCTGGAAGTACGGCCTTCCAATGCTGCAGCGCTGGCCCTGTACCAGAAGCGTGGTTTCAACGAGGTAGGTTTGCGCAAGGCTTACTACCCGAGCGAGAAAGGCCGTGAAGATGCCCTCATTCTTGCGATCGACCTGACCTGAACGATGGCCACTATCAGGTAAAATAGCCGGCTTTCCCGCCAGGCTCTGATTCTTCATGTTTGACCAGGACATCGGCCGTCGCCGCACCTTCGCCATCATCTCTCACCCGGACGCCGGCAAGACCACGTTGACGGAGAAACTGCTGCTGTTCGGCGGCGCGATTCAGCTCGCAGGTGCGGTCAAGGGCCGCAAGGCTGCCAGGCATGCCACTTCGGACTGGATGGCGCTGGAGCAACAGCGCGGCATCTCGGTCACCTCATCGGTGATGCAGTTCCCTTACAAGGAACACATCGTCAACCTGCTGGATACACCCGGTCACCAGGATTTCTCCGAAGACACCTACCGCACATTGACGGCTGTGGACTCAGCATTGATGGTGATCGACTGCGCCAAGGGGGTTGAGGAGCGCACCATCAAACTGATGGACGTCTGCCGATTGCGCGACACGCCGATCATGACCTTTATCAACAAGCTGGACCGGGAAGGGCGCGACCCGATGTCGTTGCTGGATGAAGTTGAGTCCGTGCTCAACATCCGTTGCGCGCCGATCATCTGGCCGATCGGGATGGGGCGCAGGCTCAAGGGTATCTACCATTTCGCTGAAGATCGCATCTACAGTTATGAAGGAGAGAAAATGGGGCGGCTGGGTGAGACCCGGGTCATAGACGGGTTGCTGAGTGACACGGCCGGCGTGTTCCTCGGTGAAGATGCTGATGCATTCCGCGCCGAGGTCGAACTGGTGCGCGGCGCATCGCATGCATTCGACATCGATGAATATCTGGCGGGCCATCTCACGCCGGTATTCTTCGGTTCCGCGATCAGCAACTTCGGAGTGCGCGAACTGCTCGATACCTTCATCGAATATGCCCCTGCGCCACAGCCGCGTGCCGCGACTACCCGGACCGTGCAAGCCGTGGAAGAGAAACTCACTGGCTTCGTGTTCAAGATTCAGGCCAACATGGATCCACAGCATCACGATCGAATCGCTTTCGTGCGGCTGTGCTCGGGCCGTTACACACCCGGGATGCGAGCGCGGCATGTGCGGATCGGGCGTGAGATCAAGATTCCCGATGCCTTGACGTTCATGGCCTCGGAACGCGAACGGGTCGAGGAAGCGTATGCCGGCGACATCATCGGTATCCACAATCATGGCACGGTGTCCATCGGTGACACCTTTACTCAGGGTGAAGAACTGCAATTCACCGGTATTCCAAACTTCGCGCCGGAACTGTTCCGACGGGTGGTGCTGAAGGATCCACTCAAGGCCAAGGCGCTCAACAAAGGCCTGGATCAATTGTGTGAGGAGGGCGCAACCCAGCTGTTCCGTCCATTGCGCAGCAACGAACTGATCCTGGGTGCGGTGGGGCTGTTGCAATTCGATGTGGTGGCATTCCGTCTCAAGAGCGAGTACAGCGTCGATTGCATCTTCGAGAGTGTGCCGGTGGCAACTGCG
Organism: Gammaproteobacteria bacterium; assembly: GCA_050739495.1. Lineage (GTDB taxonomy): Bacteria > Pseudomonadota > Gammaproteobacteria > Natronospirales > REEB76 > DASSKW01. The sequence continues at coordinate 13,486 of JBOIBL010000055.1, forward strand.
CGCTGGATCGAGTGCGACGATGAAAAGAAGCTCGAGGAATTCCGCAACAAAGCGTTCGATAACCTGTCGCTGGATCATGCCGGCAGCCTGGTTTACATTGCGCCCACCATGGTGAACCTGCAATTGACTGTGGAACGCTGGCCGGATGTCCGCTTCCGCAAGACCCGGGAGCATGGGGTGGAGACCGCCGCTGCCTGAGTGCATGCGGTTTGAACTGATTTCCTGCTAGGCTACATGCGCCGCTAACCGGGAGCCGGAACATGTCTTCACCGCTGACTCGCAAGGTTGTGGGATGGGCCTCGTACTACTGGGGCAATCATGCCTTCACCACGTCCATCATGACGGTATTCTTCCCGATCTTCTTCAAGGACTACTGGAGTCACGGCGCGGATGTGACGCTCAGTACGTTTCGGCTCGGCGTCGCCAATTCCATCGCCAGCCTCGTGGTCGCGTTGTCAGCTCCAGTGCTGGGTGCGATCGCGGATAGCGGTGGCCACAAGAAACGCTTTCTGGTGTTCTCTGCCTTCATGGGTGCGGTATCGGTGTTGGCCTTGCATTTCGTGAGCAAGGGCGCGTGGGAATGGGCGGTAGTGTTCTATGTGCTGGCTTCCATCGGTTATTTCTGGGGCAACGTATTCGGCGATTCGATGCTGGTGAGCGTAGCGGCGCCGGGCAAGCTGGACCGCACTTCCGCCATCGGTTATTTCGCCGGTTATCTGGGCGGCGGACTGTTTCTGGTGCTGGGTGTGGCCATGACCCTCAAGCCGCAGTGGTTCGGTGTCGCAGACGCGGCCGTGGCAGTGCGCTGGATATTGATATTCACGGCGATTTGGTGGGCGGCCTTCGCGCTGCCGCTATTGTTCCTGGTGCCGGAACCGCCGGCGACCGCGACCAGACCGGGATTTGGTGCCGCGGTGCGCGATGGATTCGGACAGATCGTCACCACGTTTCGGCACGTGCGTGCCTACCGTCCGGTGTTCATGTTCCTGATCGCGTATTGGGTTTACATTGATGGCGTCAATACCGTGATCCAGATGGCAGTGGATTACGGCAAGGCCATCGGGTTCAGTACCAGCGACCTGATCCTGGCGGTGCTGCTGGTGCAGTTCATTGGAGTGCCCGCAGCGCTGATTTTCGGCCGGATAGGTGAGCGCATCGGACCCAAGCGCGGCATTTTCATCGGTCTTGCGGTGTATGTGCTGGTCTCGGTATTTGCCGCGTTCATGCGACATTCACTCGAATTTTTCATCCTGGCAGGTATGATCGGGCTGGTGCAGGGCGGCGTGCAGCTGTTGAGCCGATCCTACTATGCCCGGTTGGTACCGCCGGAACGGGCCGGTGAATTCTTCGGCTTTTACAATATGTTGGGTGAATTTGCCGCCATCATCGGACCGTTCCTGATCGGACTGGTGAGCTATACCACCGGCAGCCCACGGCTTTCGATCCTGTCGGTTATCGTATTGTTTGCCGTCGGCGCGATCCTGTTGGCGCGGGTCGAGGTACCCAGGGCACAGAATCCGGCCTAATTGGGGACTATGAGCCCCTATTCAGGGCTGACCGTGGCAAAATCAGGTGATGGGCCAAGGCATCCCGCCAGCGCCCGTTGACTGGAGGGGCATTATGAAGCGCTTGTGTCTGAGTCTTATTCCGACACTGCTTACCGTATTGCTGGCGGCTTGTAGTTCATCCAAGCCGACCTTCGCCCTGCTTGGCGTGCCGGAACGGTTTTCCTATACGGATAGCGCGAATCTGCTAGTTGATAACGGTGTGTGCAGTTACGTGATTTACCGCGGTAACAGTGTGACGCCACCGGAAGTAGTCATACCATGCACGCTGCTCAAGGATGACAAGGACGCATTAGGCGATCCGCATTCGATCGTCGAGGTTCAATTCAATACCGCCAAGGGGCCGCAGACCTTGTCGCTGCACGCCACCGGCAAGAACAATGAAACCGCCAAGAGCGTACCGGATATCGGTATCTACCTGCCGAAAGACTGGGCGCAGGCTGACCCGGCGCCGAAACTGCTGTTTAAGAGCTCCGACGCGGGCAAGGTCTATAGCAACATGACGATCCATGTCGGCGGCGTGCGCTGCTCGCTGGAGATCACTGCGGTTGCCAATGGCGATGCCGTCAGCACCATGCCGTGTGGTCTCGCATACTGGAGCGATGGCTCGATTTCGGTCGTGATACCGGGCGCGCTGGTCTCCACCCAATATGCGAGCCAGGGATGGGCGATCAGTTTTGCCAAGGATGCGACATCGGGTAACTGGAATCTGGTCAAGGTGCCACCGGGTTTCCCGGCCAGTTACACCGTCACTCCGGATGCCAAGTATGTCTTTGCCGCTGGCGCAGGTACCGTTGCGGCCCCGGCCAGCGCACCTGCAGCCAGTACTACCAGCGGCAAGTGAGATAGCAACTGATAGTACGACTCCATCTGGGGTCAAAAAGAACCCGGCTCAGGCCGGGTTCTTTTTTCAGGATCGCAAACTATTTTTTCTGTTTGGTTTGCCAGTCATGCAGTGCCGCCAGGGTGTTGGAGACATGCTTGTCGGGGCTGAGATTCGTGTAGGTGTAGAGAATGGTACCGTTCGGTGCGATCACGTATGAAGTCCGGTTCGCATATTTGGTGTTCTGCGGCAACACGGCATCGTAGGATTGCATGATCTTCTGATCGGTATCGGCTGCCACCGGGAATTTACTGCGGCATTCGCTGATCGAGAATTTTTTCAGGGTATCGATGTTGTCATGTGAGACGCCGATCACGGTCGCGCCCAAGGCATGGTACTTATTCATTGCAGCAGCAAAATCGTGTGCCTCGATGGTGCAGCCCTTGGTGAATGCAGCCGGATAGAAATACAACACAACCGGACCTTTCCTGAGCGCATCTGCCAGCGAGAAGTTGTACACCTTGCCACCAAGCGAAGCTTCAGTGGTGAACAGAGGAGCTTTCTCGCCGACCTTGAGGCTGGCGAATGCAGGCAGGGTGCATAACGCACCGAGCAGTAAAACAGCGAAAGATAACCGTTTCATGATGGACCTCCTGGAGTGGGTTAGTGTCTGGTCTGGAAATCGTCAGTGCGATTGCAGGGGTTTTAGAATGACCGAGAACGCGACATCTACCTGATTACCGACCCAGCGGGTATCGGCCCATTGACCCTGGCCGATATGATAATCCAGCCGCTGGATGGTCAATTGTCCGGTAAGCTTGGCATTGCCATCAGTCCCGGGCTGAAAGAGGAACGGGACCGTGATGTTGCGTGTTACGTCACGCAGTGTCAATTTACCCTGTACTTCATAATGGCCCTTTCCCAGAGCGTGTATAGCATCACTTTTAAAGGTCGCCTCAGGCCAGCGCGTCACGTCAAAGAAATCTGTCCCGCGTAATGCTTCATCCAGTTCCGGCAATTGAGTATCCACCGAGGCCATGCTTATCTGTACCTGAATACGATCCTCAGTCTTACTGCCGGAATCGAGGCATATTTGACCACTGTAGTCGCTGAAAGTGCCTTCCAGGGGCGCGCCTGCCTGACTGATATCGAAACTGATCCTGCCGATTTTCGGCACCGGTGTCCAGCAGGAAGCATCAGCGCATGTCGCGGTTACTATCCCAGTCAGGACCAGCAGGGTGGTAGCGACAAGCTTCATTGCGGATCTCCATGGTTTTTGTCGGGGTCGTTAAACGGCAACATGCGTAACAACACATTGTCCTTGAGTATCAGATGATGCCAGAGTGCTGCGCCGGTGTGTCCGATGACCAGTGCGAGTAACAACCATGCCATGCTCTGATGGGTGAGCAACAGCCAGTGAGCCAAGTGGTGGTTCGGAGCCACCAGATTGGGTAACGACACCAGGCCAAACCAGCTCACCGACAGATTGGATGCCGAGGACAGTAACCAGCCTACCAATGGCATGAGCAGCAGCAACGTGTACAAAAGACCGTGCGAGACACGTGCGGCGACGTTCAGTATCGGGCTGTCACCAACTGGTAGCGGTGGTGGCGGCGAATACAATCGCCAGGCCAGGCGCAACAACATCAGAACAAAGATAGTGATACCGATGGATTTGTGGCGTGCCAGCAGCATCAGTCTTTCCAGACTGACGGGTAAACCGTGGGCCTTGATACCGAGAAGGAATTGCAGAAGTACCAGGATCACGATCAGCCAATGCAACGTCTGGGCTACGATCCCGTAGCGTGCGGAAGTGTTGCGCATAGAGAAGGAGGTTTCAGCCGCACGATCCATTTGGTTTTCCTGCATTGCTTCCAGAGCCATCATCGGTCAGGATACGCTACATGAAATCGGTTGCATTTTTCGCATTACGCTGCTGGCGACCGCAGTTTGTCGTATTGGCGTTAACGCTATTGATAACGGCGGGCTGCACTCGCGTGGCAACCCGGTTACCGGCCGCCTTGCCCGTACTTCCGCCCCTGGTCACGGCTGGTGCCAAACATTATACGATCCAGTCCGCAGGTTCAGATGTGCGGTTTCTCGCTTATCGTGCAGGTCCACTGGCGGCGTTTGGTCATAATCATGTGATTCACGCGGCGACGATCAATGGCGATGTGTATCTCAACAGTCAGTTCTCCCTGTCCGGATTCGCGTTTACCCTGCCACTCAAGGATTTCCAGGTCGATGAACCGGCGGAGCGTGCTGCTGAGGGTCCTGATTTTGCCGTTCAGCCCTCTGACGAAGCGATCGCCGGAACGAAGCACAACATGCTCGGATCGGCACTGCTCGATGAAGCACAATATCCGGAAATCGCCGTACGTTCGGCTGCTGTGACCGGACCGCAAATCAGCCCCACGGTCACGATCCGTGTCACGTTACGTGGTGTGCAGCGCGATATACGCATACCGATTTCCCTGATTCTCTCCGGCTCGCAACTGACAGCAAGCGGCCACTTCGATATCAAGCAAAGCGATTTTGGCATTACGCCGTTCAGTATCCTCGGGGGCGGATTGCAGGTTGCCGATACCGTAAAGGTGGAATTTCGTATCGTCGCCTGGCTTGACTGAACTCCACGCAATGCAGCCATATGGATGGCTTTTACCAGGGGGCTCATGCGTTATCCCTGTCCGCTGTCGGGGTCTTCCATGCGAAGGGGATAGTGACCGAAGTCAGCCATGTATTCTGTGATTCGCGCCTCGATTCAAATTGATACTGTTCACCGTAGATGGCAAGCAGCCGTTGGCGGGTGTTCCTTAGGCCCACGCCGGTATCCAGCGCCTTATCCACCATCGAAGATTGTGTGATGGAGCAGTTGCGGATCGTAAAACGCAGTTGATGTTCGCTGCGTTCCCCGCTCAATGTGAGCGAACCTCCACCCGGAACTCTGGCAACACCGTGTTTTATGGCGTTCTCCACCAGCGGCACCAGCAGGAAGGTTGGCATCGGACAGTCCAGAATGTTTGGTTCGACATGCAGATCGATTTGCAAGCGGTCCTCGTAGCGAGCTTTCATGACCATTAGATAACGTTCGACGAATTGCATTTCATCTTTTATGGTGGTGAATTCATGATTGCTTTCCGCGAGGCTTTGCCTGAGAAGAGTGCTGAGCTCTGTCAACAGACGCTCAGCTCTGTCCGGATCCGTATTTATCAGTGCCACGATTATATTGAGTGAATTAAAGAAGAAATGCGGATTCAACTGTCCACGCAGGGTACCAAGTTTTGCCTCCAACCACTTGGAGCGCAACTGTTCGGCTTTGAGCTGTTCCGACTTGTAGCGAAGGAAAGCGTTCAGCGCGAAGATGAGTACCAGTCCCAGCACATAGACGATGGAATATTGCACGGTCTTTGACAGCCATATCTGCCATGGGCCGGCCAATTCGAATGCCTGTCTCAAGGTATGTGAGGTTGAGTAAGCATGATTGGTAAGATAGTAGGTAACCGCGAGCGTCGGACTGGTTAACAGAGAGAAAGCGCTGGCGATAGCAGTCTGATACAGAATTAACCAGCCTGTCAGGCGCCGCCGCGTAAACAGGGTTACTGCCAGCATGTAGGCTCCAACCAGGAGCGGTAACAGCAGAGTACGTGTCAGGACAAGCTGCACCACGTCGCGCAGACCTGCGCCCTGGCCGTCCGCGGCTGCATTGAACAGCATCATGACGATATCCCACGTGGTTGCATACAACCACAGCGGGATGCTGATGATCAGCACGATCAGCAGCCGGCGTCGCCGCAACGAACCAGGGTTTTGCAGCAGCGATAACAACCGTGACCCGGGTACCCACGATTGCTGCTTCAGCAAGCTGATTTCACGCGGTTCGTCGTTCATTTTCGGAGCGGTAATACTCTTTTCAGAAAAGCGCTTTCTGCGCCGACCAGCAACATCGCATAGTGTGAACCTCCGCAGGCATCAAGGCCAGCCAGCGCACTGCCCAATGCTCCAGGATGCAACGAACGGGTGCGGGCAACTGTCTGCGTCAGCCGTTGGTACTCCGGTACGATCAGGCGCCTGACCGTGGAATGCCTGCTCACCAGCTGACTTCGTCAAAATTTCAGCACCTGGATGGCGTCTGAGCCACCTGATGTCGTGTTCATGGTCCGGATTGTAATACTGTCTCTTGCGGCACTCACCATGATTGTGCTTCCTGTTTCCGCATTATTTATCAGGAATTGATCTCCATTAAGACCGAATTTCGTGTGATCGAGCAGGCCATCAAGGCCATTTCCATCCGCAGCGAAGGGCGTATTCAGCAGACTTGTATTCGCTGAATCCAGGCCATGAGCGGCAAGGGGATAAGCCAGAGCAGCCGTTAATGCATTATCCAGATCCTTGAATGACGCATTGTTCGCGATCATTTGAATACCCGGAGTTGCAAATGCAGATTCTACGGTGGTGCCGTGAGCCCGATACCAGAGTTGTGTCATGACTTCGCTGAAAGGGTCGATATTCGTGACTCCGTCGCCATCAGCGAGACTGTACATTGTATGACCCTGGTCGTCTGAAACCTTGAGCAGGTATGGCGAGGTCAGCCCGCTAGTCGCGAACGCGAACCGTCCTTGAGCGTCGGTGACGGCATATTGTGTGTGCCCTTGCGTGTCCTTGAGGGTTACCAGCGCGCCGACGAACGCATGGCCAACAGCGGCGGTACCCATCAACATGCCCGTGCCCGAGACGGTAAGCTTGGCCTGGTCACTGGTTATCGTATAAGGATGGCCGCTAATCGAATAGTTGTACACAGCAGTAATCATGGTGGTGCCTGCGGCTACCCCGGTTGCAAGTCCATTACTGTTTATGGTGGCGATCCCGGATGCGGAGGATTTCCAGGTATAAGTCACGCCGGTTATGGTCTTGCCATTGGCATCTTTTGCCGTCGCCATAAATTGTTGCGTGGCATTGATAGCGATAGTGCTGGATGCAGGCGAAATGGAGATCGTGGAGATCGAACCACTTCCAGAGGAGCCGGACCCGGAACCGGAAGAACTGCCATAACCGCCAGCTCCACCACAACCGGTAATGAGTAACGATATCATCGCAGCTGCAAGCCCGGCAAAGAGATTTCGCTGTTTCATGACCTGATACCTCGCATGAATCCCCAACCACATCAAATTCCGTTATGTGCCGATCGGGGTGGCGAGTCCGGTATTCCGGTATGCTCGCAATGGTCGAATGGATCGTTGCGTTCCGCGCAAGACCTATGAATCGAGGTCATTACAGCACCCTTTTCGGGGCGATCGGAAAGTTGTGCGATGAAAGTGGTGAAGTGAGCGGTGAAGTAGTCGATTTATGCGATGAAATGATATGTGGGTGCGGTCAGATAATTCATGATTTATTTTGCACTTTGTATCTGCGCCAACAGTGCGCGGACCGTGTCCCGGTAGGTCTTGCCGGAACTTAGCCGTTCTCCATTGGCAAGTATGAACTCATAATCGCCATGCGTGGTTGGTCTCATTTCCCTGACATGATCGAGGTTTACCAATACAGAACGGCTGATCCGGACAAACGCCGCCCTGGCCAGACGTTGCTGCATATCACGGATGCGTTCGCGAATCAGGGTGTGATCGCCGTTCGCGGTGTGGATATGCAGATAATCACCATCGGAGTGCATATGAGTGATGTCCCGCAGGGTCAGAAATTTGAGATGCGTGCCATCCTTTACCGCCAGACGTTCCGATGCGTGTGTGCTGGAATCGACAGTCAGCACCGAGAGCTGCTGAACGAGACGTTGCAGATCGGCAGCGGATGGGCCGGATCCGGCAAGTCGTTTACGCGCCCGATTCAAGGCCTCGTGAAGGCGTTGCCTGTCGAAGGGCTTCATCAGGTAATCCACCGCATCCACGTCAAAGGCAGCCAAGGCATGTTCGCTATAGGCAGTAGTGAAGATGATGTAAGGTGGTTTGTCGTTTTGCAGCAGCCGGCTCAATTCGAGACCGGATAGTCCAGGCATCCTGATATCCAGGAACAGGATATCCGGAGCCAGTACCCTCACTTTTTCGTGAGCATCGAGTCCATCGCCGCTTTCGGCAACGATCTGCACATCGGTTTCGTCATGCAACAGATCGCGGACACGCTTGCGTGCCAATGGCTCATCGTCGACGATCAATACCTTGATAAGAATGATGCAGTCCTTGGAGTGCGTGTTACCCGTGCCGCCGGAATCCGTGGATATAGCGTTTCGCTAGCATAGCAAGCGTCCTCGATATTTTGAATCACTCAATACACAACTGGTGTATGGCGTTCAGACCCGAAAGTCCCGGACCAGTCGCTGGAGTGATTTCTGATCGCCAAACTCCGCATAACGCAGCGCTATGTAAATCGAGGTGATAGCGTCAATCTGTGCGGCCAGATCAGGGCGTAGCTGGTTAATGCGTCGTGCGTAATCCAGCGGACCTTCGTGGCTGGCGCGCGGCAGATCGTATTTGGCGAGCTTGCGGCAGAAACGTGCATAAGCACGGATCACCGCCGACTCCGGAGGCGGCCGGTGACGCCACCATAGCACCAGCGAAATACCCGCCAGCAATCCGCCGATGAGTATCAACAGCACTAGCGCCAGTTCACCCCAATCGCCGTAATGCAGGCCGATGCCGGTGAAGAAGCGTTCCTGCAATTCCGGGCCGTAGGCCAGTACCCATTGATTCCAGCCGTTGTTCACGGCATCCAGGGTATTGCGCGCATCGCTGAGCCAGGGATGACGTTCAAATATATAACCGGGCAGTTCGTCGGCCGGTAATGCAGCCGATACGCCCTGATCCACACGCGCGGGGTTTACCGCCGCAGTGGGGTCGACACGCACCCAGCCGCGCCCGGGTAACCAGACCTCGGCCCAGGCGTGCGCATCCTCTTGCCGGATCACGTAATAGCCGTCCAGGGGATTCTCGGTGCCACCCTGGTAACCTACGACCACGTGTGCCGGGATGCCGGCTGCACGCATCAGAAACACGAACGCGCTGGCGTAATGTTCGCAGAAGCCGCGCCGGGTGTCGAAGAGAAATTGGTCGATGCGGTTTTTACCGGTGAGCGCGCCGGGCTGCAGTGTGTAACTGAAGGGCTGGTCATGAAACAACGCCAGCGCATCATTCACGATCTGCTGCGGGGCAGCTGCTGAATTTTTCCATGTGCTTGCCAAAGCATGCGCACGCGGATTTATGCCAGCAGGCAATTTCAGATCGCGCTGCCTCCGCCACAAAGGGAGGTTGATGCCGTAAGTGTAATCAGGGTAAGAGGTCACATGATAAAGCTTGAGTTCGGTTACCGGCTGGCGCGTGGCGAGGTCGAAATCCGAAGTCAGGAACGCATCATCGGGGATCCGTGTCGGTACATCGAGTGCGTACAGGACGCGCAAGTTATTCGCTTCCAGGGTGACATCGTATGTTACCGGCTTGCCGCGGGTTTCGAGTTGCTGGCGCAACACCCAGGTGGATCCGCCCAGATGCCAGGTAGTGCCGTCGTAATCGTGCAAGACGAGTGCGCGCCAGTAACGTTGCGCAGGAGGCGGTGCGGTGCCATTGAAATGGACCCGGAACGCCACCGCATCCGATTGGGCGAGTTGACTGAGACTTCCCGGTGACATGCTGGTCGAAAGTCCGGTGACTCCGGATTGTTGTGGCAGCCCGATACCCCACAACGGACCGGGTACGCGCGGGAACAACAGGAACAAGACTGCGGCGATGGGTAGAGCCGGCAACAACAGGTATCCCGCAGTGCGCGCTGAGTTACGTAATGAACGCTCGGTATCGGGGTGCACGATATTCAGCAGCGCAGTGATGGCGAGCCACAATGCGGGAATCATGTACAGGGCCAGCGGAATGCTCTGGTCGTGCAGGAAGTTGGCGATGCCGACAAACAAGGCGATCACGAGCAACAGAAAATAATCGCGCAGCCCTTTGGCTTCCATGAGTTTCAAAGCGGCGAGCAGGATCAGGAGCGCGGTGCCGGCATCGGGACCATTCAAGGTATGAAAACTGATGAATACGCCCACAAATGCAAACAATGCAAATACGATGCGCGCGCCACGACTGAACAGCAGCCAGCCACGATAGGCTGCCGCCAGTCGCCAGGCAGAAATAGCGATGGTCGCCAGCGTAACCCATGGCGGTAGATGCAAGGCATGTGGCAGCAGCATGACCGCGAATGCCGCGAGCACCCAATTCAGGCGGATCCGTTCCAGACGGATCTCGAGAGTAGGGAGCGTGATCGCGTTCATTTGAAGCTGTCCGGATTTACGGTAACCGAACCGAACAGCGCCAGCGCTTGCAGACAACGCGCGCGCTGTGCTTCGCCGTTATCCGGTGGGATGCTTTGATCGGGCAGACGCAGGCCATATTGAAGGTTCTGTGCATGGGCATCGAGCACCCAGCGACACAGGATGGACAGTCGTTGCTCGAGATTGAATTGTGGGAGCAGATCCATATCCAGCCAACGGCTCTGTTCACCGCTACCCGTGAATTGTTTGGTGAGCAGCATCTGCTCACGCGCCGAGGCTTTCCAGGCGATGTGCCGCGGTGAATCACCCGCGCGATAGACACGCAAGCCGCTGAAATCTTCGTCTCCCTGTTCACTGGGACGTCCGCTGCCGAGTCCTTCCAGTGGCGGAGGCAACGGTGGTGCGTGTTCGGCAGGCATCGGGTATACGAGGCCCCACATGTCCATATGCACCCAGCTCCAGGCACGGAACAACCCAAGTGGGTAAGTGGTTTCGACCGAGAGACGGCCCAGCGCCAACCAGCCACGTCGCCGGGTTGGCAGCGGCACCGGTATGTTGCCGTATTCACCTGCGCCCAGATCGCCGTTGACGTTGGTGTCGCCATCCTCGGCACCGATCACGAGGCCGGGTCGTGGTTCGCGACCGGGATTGAAGAGCTGGATGTGGAACCGTGCAATCTCGCCGGCAAATACTGCATCGACCTTGCCGACAGCGAGTGTGAGACCGTTCAGGTTTGCATGGCAGGCATGCATCGCGACCAGGCCGAGGGCCGCCAGCATGAACGTCAGCATGAAACCCATGCTGTTGGAGTAATTCATTGAGCCCAGCAGCATCACGAACAGTGTCAACCCGTAGAGCAGCCCTTGCGGTGTCGGCAGGATGTAGACACGACGGCGTGTAAGGGTGATCTTTTCATCGTCCGGACCTTGTCGTCGCCAAGCCCAGGCATGCGCTTTGCGTAGCAGCCTTGAACGCAGTGACATGGAAACGTTTTGTCCCCACGCCCGGATTCGGGCTATGCGCAGCAAAGTGGCACGCAATGAGGAGGACACGATCAGGGGATCGGCACTGCCTCGATCAGTTCCTGCGCCAGTATTGCAGCAGGAACTGATTCGTGACTCGTCTTGAGCCGGAGACGATGCCCGATCACGCCAGGTAATATCGCCTGCAGATCTTCCGGCAAGACGCCCGTATGGCCGGCGAGTAATGCCCAGGCTTGTGCGGCATGTTTGAGCGCGAGCGCGGCACGCGGCGATAACCCGGTCTCATAGCGGGGGGATTCGCGGGTATGGCGCACCACTGCCTGCAGGTAATCAAGCAAGGCGTCACTGATACGAACCCCGTCAGCCGCCTTGCGCAATGCGATCAACTCATGCGCACTCAAGGCGGGCTGGATACCGTCAAGCAGCATGCGACGATCCTCGCCCTTGAGTAACTCGCGTTCGGCATGCTCGCCTGGATAACCCAACTGAATACGCATCAGGAAGCGGTCGAGTTGCGATTCAGGTAATGGGAAAGTACCTATTTGGTGCATTGGATTCTGGGTGGCGATGACGAAGAAGGGTCGCGGCAGGCTGCGAGTCTCGCCATCCACGGTGACTTGCTGTTCTTCCATCGCTTCGAGTAATGCGCTCTGGGTCTTTGGGGTGGCGCGATTGACTTCATCAGCCAACATGAGTTGCGTAAAGATAGGTCCGGGGTGGAATCGGAACGCCGAGCTTTGCTGTTCGTATATGGATGCACCGATGATATCGGCGGGCAGCAGGTCACTGGTGAACTGGATACGCTGATACGACAATCCCAGCAACCGCGCGAGTGTCTGCGCCAGTGTGGTCTTGCCGACACCTGGAATATCCTCTATCAGCAGGTGTCCGCCGGTCAGGAGACAGACCAGGCTCAATCTGATCTGCGCTTCCTTGCCGAGGATGACGTGATTGGCCTGTGCGATGGCCGTATTCACCTTGTGGATCAAGGTGCTGGCCGGCAGATCGCGCACGATGGCAGGGGTATCATTGCTCATGTCTGGTCTCCGTCGTGCAACCTTATGCCAAATCCGGCAGGCAGTCTAGCGGAGTTTCGTCAGCTGTTCATATCTGAAAGATAGCGTGAATCGCAGGCATATTTCCCTGTGGGCTTCGCGGCGATTCTGCTCAACGCAGACTTTGCATACGGGTGATCTGCTGCTCGAGTTTCTGAATCGTAGCGCGTGATTCTTCTGCCTTGGCGCGTACGCCATCCACCACACTGGCCGGTGCGCTGTTGACGAAACTTGCGTTATCCAGCTTGGCTTCGCTGCGAACCAATTCCTGACGCAATCTGTCCAGCTGCTTTCCGAGGCGCACGATTTCGGTACCTACATCGATCAAGCCTGCGAGCGGGATCATCAGAGTGGCCTGATCCAGCACCGCGACTGCTGCGGGCGGTGCCGTTTCGCCACTTTCCAGCATTCTCAGCGAATCAACTCGGGCAACGAATTTCAGCGATGGCTCGATGCGTTGCCAGCGCTGCGGATCCTTACTCTTGTCCTCGATCAACAACGGAATTGCCAGCGATGGTGAGAGATTCATTTCGCTGCGGATGCTGCGGATCTGGATGACGGCTGCGATTAATTGTCCTATGTCGGAGATCAGGGACGGATTAGCCAATCGTGCCTTGAATTCCGGATAGGGTTCCAGCGAAATGGACTTGCCCTGCTTGCCGAGTTTCGGCGCAACCTGCTGCCAGAGTTCCTCGGTGATGAAGGGGATGATGGGGTGCAAGGCGCGCAACAGCGTCTCGAGTACATACAGCAGGGTATGCCGGGTTGAGTCTGCCACTTCCGTGTCTGATTCATTCAGACCAGGTTTGGAGAGTTCGATGAACCAGTCGCAGAAGTTGTTCCAGGTGAACTCGTAAAGATCCTGGGCGAGCAGATCGAAGCGATAAGTCTCGAAATGCTTTTCGATATCAATCAGGAGATATTCGAGCTTGTTGACGATCCAGTGCTCAGCGGGCGTCTTCAATTTCGGCAAGCCGCTTGCCGTAAAATCTTCACAATTCATCAACACGAAACGGCTGGCGTTCCAGAGCTTGGTGCAGAAATTCCGGTAGCCTTCGCAACGTTTCAGATCGAAGTTGATGGTGCGGCTGTAGGTAGCCAGCGCCGCGAACGTGAAGCGTAGCGCGTCGGCGCCGACCGCCGGGATGCCGTCCGGATAATCGCGGCGGATACGCTTTTCCACTTTCTCGCGCTGCTGAGGAATCAATAGTGAGGCAGTGGATTTTTTTACCAACGCTTCGAGTTCGATGCCGTCGATCAGGTCCAGTGGGTCGATGGTGTTGCCCTTGGACTTGGACATCTTCTGGCCTTCGGCATCACGCACGATGGCGTTGATGTAGACCTCGCGGAACGGAACTTGGCCGGTGAAATACTGGGTCGCCATCACCATGCGTGCGACCCAGAAGAAGATGATGTCGAAACCGGTGACCAGCACGGCTGAAGGCAGGAAACGCTGATCCTTCGCCCAATCCGCTACCACTTCACCTTTATCGTTGCGGATAGCATCACCCGGTGGCCAGCCCATGGTCGAGAACGGCCAGAGTGCGGAACTGAACCAGGTATCGAGCACATCCTCGTCCTGTTTCAGCTTGCCAACCGGTTTTTTATCGCCGTGTGCAATGGCATCGATTTCATCTTCGCCGACGAAGATATTGCCGGCTTCGTCGAACCACGCGGGAATCCGATGTCCCCACCAGAGTTGTCGGCTCACACACCAGTCCTGGATGTTGTCCAGCCACTGCGTATAGGTCGTGCTCCAGTTCTCTGGTACGAACCTGACGTCACCATTTCGTACCGCACTGAGCGTCGGTTCAGTGATAGCCTTGCGTCCACCAGGTCCGGGTTTGCCATCCAAGCGGGTGTCGCTGGTGAGATCGAGAAACCATTGATTGGTCAGCATCGGTTCGATGACGGCGTCGGAGCGCTGGCTGATCGGCACCATCAGCTTGTGTTTCTTGGTCTCAATCAACAGCCCTTGTGCTTCAAGGTCGGCGAGGACTTGTTTGCGTGCCGCGAAACGATCTAAACCGTAATATTTCGCAGGGATGCTTTCGCTAGTAGTTGCTACATCCCAACCAATATCAAATTCGCCTGTATTGTGATACGTCTTCTCGGCTGTTTGAAGGGTTTTACCAATAATCTTGGCGTCTTTGGTGAAGATATTAATAAGCGGTAGTTTGTGCCGCTGACCAATCGCATAGTCATTGAAATCGTGCGCCGGGGTGATCTTGACGCAACCGGTGCCGAATTCCTTGTCCACGTAGTCGTCGGCGATGACGGGAATCTCGCGCTCGGTGATCGGCAGCCGCAATTTTTTGCCGATCAGTTTTCGATAGCGCTCGTCGTCAGGATGCACGGCAACCGCGACGTCACCCAGCATCGTTTCGGGACGGGTGGTTGCGACGATCACATGATCCGGCGCATCGCCTTGCGGATCGATCACGTCGTAATGGATGTACCACAGATGGCCGTCGCGTTCCTCGTTGTTCACTTCGAGGTCGGAGACCGCGGTCTGCAAGACAGGGTCCCAGTGCACCAGGCGTTTGCCGCGATACAGCAAACCGGCGCGGAACCATTCGACGAACACGCGTCGGACCGCAGCAGATAAACCTTCATCCATGGTGAAGCGTTCCCGCGACCAGTCGCAGGAGTCGCCGATGCGGCGCATCTGGCGGCTGATGGTGGAGCCGGATTCTTCTTTCCACTGCCAGACACGTTGAATGAATTGCTCGCGACCGAGGTCGTGACGGGTCTTGCCTTCGGCGGCGAGCTGGTTCTCGACGATCTTCTGGGTCGCGATGCCGGCGTGGTCGGTGCCGCACTGCCAAAGAGCGGCATCGCCGCGCATGCGGTGATAACGGATCAGCGCATCCATGATCGTCTGCTGGAAAGCATGGCCCATGTGCAGGGTGCCGGTGACGTTGGGCGGCGGCAGCAGGATGCAGTAGGGGGTGCCGGTATCGGCGGGCTTGAAGCAGCCGGACTGCTCCCAGGTCTCATACCAGCGGCGTTCGATGTCGCCCGGCTCGTAGGTCTTTTCCATGCGCAGCAGATTCCGGCGTGAACAGTCAAAAAATACCGCGCAGGGCGCGCGGCTGGACGGGATTATAACAGGGCGGCAAAGTCCGGCAGTGACGCCAGCGGGGTCAATTATCCCCGCCGTTTTCGCGTAGCGCGGCTTCGATCAAGTCGGGTATCTCCTCGCGCAATTTCTCCCAGACCTTGTTCACCAGGGTGGCATGGATCTCAGCCGAGGCATCGCGCAGCAGGCGGTCGGTGAGGGCGGTGATGCGTTCCGTCAAAACCTCGCTGAGGATGTCGAGCGGGATGGTCTCGACTGGCGCCGGTTCGGTTTCAGGTTCCGGCAGCGGGAGCGGGGTCACAGGGATATTACCGGTAACAGCCTCCGGTTCTGCAGACTCTGGTTCGATCACGTCTTCCAGCAGCGGGATATCGCTGAGTCCAGAGCCGGGCTGTTTGCGGGTTGGAGGCATTACTGGCTTTTATGCGGAGTGTTTCTGAAAAGCAGAGATTTTGCTTGCTGGGTAGGCGGAAATGGCCGAGAAACCGGAGTGTATATGCCTGTACGTGAGCGATGTACAGGGATGTACAAGTGCTGCGGGAGGCAGGATGCCGAGAGCAGCGATTGCGAGATCATTTCCAACACCCCAAGAAAGCAAAAGATCGATTTTCAGAGTGTGTGCGTCTCCAGAGGATAGCCCCGATCCTTATAGAAACGGAAGCGCTCGCGTCCGTGGGTGCGGACCTGTTCATCCTTGTCCACCACTTCTGCGACCCGGTCGAAACGACTGAAGAATGACGGGACCTGGGCCGCCAGATTTACCAGTACCTGAAATTCGCCGGCAGGTTCATCGCCGCTGCCGATCTGGATAGCCGCCTCCGGATCCTTGCCGGCCCGACCATGCGGCAGGAAACTGCGGTCGCGAAACACCCACATCAGGTCATCCAGTGCGCGCGCATCCTGCTCGGATTCGGTGTGGATGAAGATGCGATGCCCCAGACCGAATATCTTTTCCGCCAGCTGGCAGATGAATTGCATGCGGGAGCGGTTGGAGAGGATATAAAAATCGATTTGCGTCATGGGCACCTCTAAAAACCGATCTTTTGCTTTCTGGGGGTGTTGGGAATGGCCTCGAAAGCTTCATGTATTGACACATACACTCCAGTTTCTCGGCCATTCCCGCCTGCCCAGAAAACCAAAATCTCTGGTTTTTAAAGGCACCCATTAATTCGGTGTGCGCCGCCACTCAGGATAGTGGCGGCGCTGCATGACTCAGACACGATCCAACAGATACTGCACCAGCAACGGTACCGGGCGGCCGGTAGCACCTTTCTCGGCGCCGTTTTTCCAGGCGGTGCCGGCGATGTCCAGGTGCGCCCAACGCATCTCCCTGGTGAACCGTGACAGGTAGCAGGCTGCGGTGATGGCGCCGCCCTCGCGACCGCCGATATTGGCGAAATCCGCGAAATTGCTCTTGAGTGCATCCTGGTATTCATCGTACAGCGGCAATTGCCAGGCGCGGTCGTTGGCGGTCTCGCCGGCATCCCACAATTCCTTCACCAGACTTTCGTTATTGCCCAGCAGACCCGACACCACACCGCCCAATGCAATGACACACGCGCCGGTGAGGGTAGCGATGTCGACGATCGCGGCGGGCTTGAAGCGCTGGGCATACGTGAGCGCGTCGCACAGGATCAGACGACCCTCCGCATCGGTGTTGAGGATTTCCACGGTCTGTCCGGACATGGAGGTAACGATATCCGCCGGTTTGACAGCATTGCCGTCGGGGAGGTTTTCGCAAGTCGGTACCACGCCGATGAGGTTGATCTTCAAACCCATTTCGAGCGCCGCTTTCATGGTGCCGAACACACTGGCTGCGCCGCACATGTCGAATTTCATCTCATCCATGGCGGCTGACGGTTTGATGGAGATGCCACCGGAATCGAAAGTGATGCCTTTACCGACCAGCACCTGGGGTTTGGCACTCTTCGCGCCGCCCATGTATTCCATGATGATGAGTTTGGGCGGCTGGCGACTGCCGCGGGCGACCGCGAGCAACGCGCCCATGCCGAGTTTGCGCATCTGCGCTTCTTCCAGCACGGTGACTTTGAGTTTGCCGTTTTTGGCGAGTTTGCGCGCTTCACTTGCCAGATAGCTCGGAGTGCAGATGTTCGGTGGTAGATTGCCGAGATCTTTTGCCAGGGATACGCCGGCAGCGATCGCGGCACCGTGTTTCAATCCGCGCTCAGCGTCCTTCAGCTCCGGGCGTTTCGTCACCAGCATGCTGCATTTCTGCAATGCGGCTTTCTGTTTCTTGTCCGGTTTGCCTTTGCAGGTGGTGAAACGGTAACTCGCATCCGCCACGACTTCGGCCGCGTGACGCGCGCGCAGATAGGGATCGGCATCGCTGATTTCGAGCATCGACAAGGTATTGGCTGCGTCCTTTATTCCAGCTTCGTTCAGCGAGCGGGCAGCTTTGAGCAGCGCCTTGCGATAATTGCGCAGTTTGAATTCCTTTTCTGCACCGAGCCCCACCAACAGGACGCGTTCGGCCGCGAGCCCCGGTACTTCGAACAGCAACTGGGTTTGTCCGGTGCTGCCATCGATGGCGCCACCTTTGATGATTTTTGCGAGATAGGCGTTGCTGGCTTTATCCAGCTCGGAACCGATTCCCGCCAGTTTGCCGCCTTCGAACACGCCGATGATGAGACAGCCGGTGGGCAGGGCGCTGAGATCGCCGGTCTTTGCCGAAAATTGCATGTAACCTCCGTCTGGGGTCAGGATGATGGCCGGCTGGCGTATGATTGGCGCCGGGCGTGGTGTCATGCCCGTGACCGGCCGAAAGGTTTAAACCCTAGTTTAACCCAATCCTTCTTTTGCAGCGGGACCCTGATAGATTATCCGGCATGATACGCATCGTCGATCGCTACCTCGTCCGTGAAACCACGCTTACCTGGGCTGCGGTCACCGGTGTCCTGATGCTGATCCTGATGAGCAACCGCTTCGCGCTGTTGCTGGGTGATGCGGCCACCGGCAAATTGCCACGGGACACGGTATTCATCCTGCTGGGGCTCGCCTGCGTCAGCTATCTGATCGTGGTGATACCGGTCGCACTGTTTCTGGCAGTGATGCTGGCGCTGGGGCGGTTATATCGGGACAGTGAGATGACTACCTTGATGGCCTGTGGCATCGGTCCGCAGCAAATCTATCGTCCATTGCTGGCGCTGGCGCTGGTATTGGCGCTCACGCTGGCTGTCTTGTCACTGCAGGTCGCGCCGTGGGCCGTGCGCACTACCAACATCATCAGCAATACCGCCCAGCATAATGCGCAGATGGGCAGTTTCGAATCTGGCAGTTTCAAGGTGGATACGGATGGTAAAGGCGTGCTCTATGCCACCAATGTCAGCAACGACGGGCGTACGCTCGACGATGTCTTCGTGGAAGCCCCAACCAATTCCGGACGCCTGGATGTGATCTCCGCCACTCACGGCACTCGCAGCATCACTGGCGAAGGAGGTGCCGGGATGCTGATACTGCATGACGGTTATCGCTACGACGGGGTTCCGGGTCTGGCCGATTTCCGGATTGTGAAATTTGCCGAACATGGTCTGCGTATCGCGCCGGCCACACAACAAACCGGTATCCAGGGCTATGACACCTTGCCTACGTCGGCACTCTTGAAACAAATCAATCGCGCTTCGCTCTCGGAACTCGAGTGGCGTTTGTCGGTGCCGATTTCTGCATTGTTGCTGGTGTTTCTCGCCGTACCGCTGGCCCGTACTTCGCCGCGGCAGGGGCGCTATGGCAGGCTGCTGGTGGCGATCCTCGCCTATGTCATTTATGCCAACCTGGTCGGTATCGCACGGGTCTGGTTACAGAAAGATATAGTGCCGGCAAGCATAGGCATCTGGTGGGTGCATGGCATATTTCTGATTGCAACCTTGATGATGCTCTATCAGCAATACGGTTTGCATGATCTGTTTGGTTCGCGCAAGGTGAAAGCCGCATGAAGCTGCTGGATCGCTATCTCGCGCGGCAGGTGGTGGCAAATACCTTGTTGGTGTTGCTGGCACTGACTGCTATCTCCAGCC
>JBOIBL010000056.1:0-11793 GCA_050739495.1 Gammaproteobacteria bacterium
GATTCTGCCGGCGTTCGGCGTGGTGTCGACGATTATCCCGACCTTCGCGCGCAAGCCATTGTTCGGCTACTCGTCGATGGTTTATGCGACGGCGTCGATCGCGTTCCTGTCGTTCATTGTCTGGGCGCATCACATGTTCACGGTCGGCATGCCGCTGGCCGCGGAACTGTTCTTCATGTTCAGCACCATGCTGATCGCGGTACCGACCGGCGTGAAGGTCTTCAACTGGCTGGCCACCATGTGGCGCGGTTCGCTGAGCTTCGAGACACCGATGCTGTTCGCGATCGCTTTCGTGTTCCTGTTCACGATCGGTGGGTTCTCCGGCGTGATGCTGGCTTTGGTGCCGGCCGACTATCAATACCATCAGACCTATTTCGTGGTGGCGCATTTCCACTACGTGCTGGTGACCGGCGCGGCTTTCGCGATCATGGCCGGTGTGTATTACTGGCTGCCCAAGTGGACCGGCCACATGTATAACGAAACGCTCGGTAAATGGCATTTCTGGCTGAGTGTGATTTCGGTGAATGTGCTGTTCTTCCCGATGCACTTCCTGGGGCTGGCTGGTATGCCACGCCGTATCCCGGATTACCCGGTGCAGTTCACCGATCTCAACGCATTAGCATCTATCGGCGGCTTCGTATTCGGCGCTTCGCAATTGCTGTTTGTCGCGGTAGTGATCCTGTGCGTGCGCGGCGGCAAGAAAGCCGAAGCACGTGCCTGGGATGGCGCGCATGGTCTGGAATGGACCTTGCCATCGCCGCCGCCCTATCACAGTTTTACCGAACCACCGCCGGCATCGGCGATCTGGGCGCACCCTTACCGGCCGGATTGAGGCGCGTGAAGTGTCGGCAGATAGCATGAGCATGCAGGATGGGGACGCCAATCGTCGCCGGGCCCGGCGCACGGCCCTGATACTGGGGGTGCTGGCGCTGGCGTTTTACATCGGGATTTTCTGCCTGGTGCATTGGCGGCACACAATTTCGTGAGTCAGCCACGATAATCGGCGCGCATGGCGCGGGTTCAGAACATGGGTTGAACAAGTCCGGATACGGACATCAGGTTGCTTGAAACGGGAGACAGCAAATGTCAGCAGAGGCACACGCCAGCAACAATTACTACGTCCCGCATGGGACGCAATGGCCGATCATCGGCTCCATCGGGTTGTTCATCACCATGTCTGGTGCTGCCACCTGGCTGGAGGATGTAGCATTCGGCAAGTACCTGTTCATCATCGGCCTGCTCATCGTGTTGTTCATGATGTTCGGCTGGTTCGGTACCGTGATTCGCGAGAGCGAAGGTGGTGTCTATAACGCCCAGGTGGATCGTTCGTTCCGCTGGGGCATGAGCTGGTTCATCTTTTCCGAAGTAATGTTCTTCGGCGCATTCTTCGGTGCATTGTTCTTTGCCAGAGTTTTCGTGCAGCCCTGGCTGGGCGGCGGCAGTAACTCCCTGTTTACCAATCTGCTGGTGTGGAAGGGCTATGAGCCGGCCTGGCCGTCCAACGGTCCGGCTAACATCGGTGGTGATTTCGAAGCCATGAAGGCTACCGGTATCGCCGCACTGAACACCCTGATCCTGCTCACCAGCGGTCTGACGGTGACTATCGCGCATTGGGGGCTCAAGGAAGGCAACCGCAAGAAGCTGTGCTGGTTCCTGTTGTTCACGGTAATACTGGGTTTTTCATTCGTGATCTTGCAGGCGCATGAATACATCGACGCCTATACCAAACAGAACCTGACCCTGGGTAGCGGCATTTATGGTTCCACGTTCTTTATGCTGACCGGATTTCACGGCTTGCATGTGACGATCGGAGCCATCATGCTGACGGTTATTTTGCTGCGTTCGCTCAAGGGTCACTTCAAACCCGATCACCATTTCGCGTTCGAGGCCGTTTCCTGGTACTGGCACTTCGTGGACGTGGTGTGGCTGGGTCTGTATATCTTCGTGTACTGGCTATAGCTCGACAGGACATTTCTATTCCACAAGGTAAGGCGCCGCGCATCGCGCGGCGCTGTTCCCGTTTTCGGTCACCCGTAGTGTTTTCAGTAGCGGTGCAGGACCAGTCCGTGCGGATGCAGCAGGCCGGTCCAGTAACCGATCATGAGCAGAGCGAACAGCAGCAGCGACAAGGTTATGCGCACAGTAAGCGCTTTGAGCGCACGGTTTGATTGCCCATGATCTTTCAGCATGTAGAACAGACCCGAGAACAGGCTTGCGATGATGACCAGGAGAATCACGATGACGATGATGTCGGCGATCATTGCAGGCTCCCGTAGACTGATTGAGCCACGTTAGCACGCAGCATGAATCCGGGCAAATGGCGGTTCCGTCCGACACTGTGGCCGACCCTGGCTGCATTGATCATGTTCGTGATATTGCTGCGATTGGGAATCTGGCAGTTGCACCGCGCCGATTACAAACGTGCATTACAACAACAGTACAGTCAAAGTGAGCGTCTGCCCCCGCTGGACATCAACCAGATGGCGGCTGACGGACGGTTATCGGCTTTGCAACGTTACCGGCATGTCCGGGCCCATGGTCATTACGATGCCGCTCACCAATTGCTGCTGCAGGACATGCAGCATGATGACCAGGTAGGGTATGAAGTGCTGAGCCCGTTCATACTCGAACCGGGGCAACAGATTGTGATGGTGGATCGCGGTTGGTTGCCCATGACGGGAAATGACAACAAAACACCGGAGTTGTCGCTGTCGGTCGACATCCGTGACATCAATGGTGTGGCGGGTATCCTGCCAGTGCCCGGTATCCGACTGGGTCAAGTAACCATACCTGCAGGCTGGCCAAAGATACTGCTGTATCCGGATTACCCCGCACTGATGAAGTTGTACGGGGATTCGCTGCTGCATCCGGTTATATGGCTGGATGCCGGTCAGCCTGATGGTTATGTGCGCGACTGGCGGCCTGACGTAGGCTTCCCACCCATCCGGCATCTGGCTTACGCCTTGCAGTGGTTTGCGCTGGCGGCGGCTTTGGCCGTGATCTGGGTGGTAGTAAATCTGAAACGTGGACGGAAACATGGAAAACATGAGCGCAACTGATAACACAACCACACCGGCTAAATCGCGACGTTGGCTATTGGTGGCCATGTTCCTGCTGTTTGCTGCACCGTTGATCGCGGCCTGGATCCTGTATCTGAATATCAATCGCTGGCATTTTGGCACCACCAGTCACGGGGAATTCATCAAGCCCCCGCGCGAACTGACACTTTCTGCGTTACCACTGCCGATTACGGGAGGCGAGCTGGCGACGGATTATTTCAAGGGTCACTGGACCATGGTGTATATCGGCGCAGCCGATTGCGATGCGGACTGCGAAGGCGCGCTCTATAACACCCGTCAGGTCCGTTATGCCATGGGCGAGAAGATCGAAACAGTGCAGCGGCTGTATCTGGTGGACGGCACCCCGGCTGACGCTGGCAAATTGACGCGATTGCATCCCGACATGACGGTAGTGGATTTTTCCAATCGTGAAGGCGAAGCACTGGTCGACGGGTTCTCGGACAATGGTGCGATGCCACCCGGGTTCGGTCGCTATATCTATCTGGTCGATCCACGTGGTTTCTACGTGATGCGTTACGCGACTGATGCCGATCCGCAAGGCCTGCTCAAGGATCTGCAGCATCTGCTCGGCGGCGGTGGGAGCATGTGATGTCGCGCCGCTGGTATCTCCGACTTGCCATCCTCGCTACGCTGCTGGCCTTCGGAGTCATCGTGCTGGGTGCGTATGTACGCTTGTCGGCGGCTGGTCTGGGTTGCCCGGACTGGCCCGGGTGTTACGGTCATGTCGGCGTACCGGATACCCATCAGGCCATCACGCATGCCGACACACTGTATGCAAACCGTCCGGTGGAACCGGCGCGCGCCTGGAAGGAGATGATCCATCGTTATTTTGCCGGTACGCTGGCAATCCTGATCCTGATCCTGGCCGTCGCAGCATGGTGGCGGCGACGTGAAACCCGCAGGACAGTGCTGGTCCCATCATTGCTGTTGCTGACTGTCATCCTCCAGGCTTTGCTTGGCATGTGGACCGTGACGCTGTTGTTGTTCCCGCCGGTGGTGATGGGGCATCTGCTGGGCGGATTCACTACTTTCACTCTGTTAATACTGCTGGTGTTGCAGAACAGCGGCTGGTTGCGTGCAGGTGCCGGGGCGACTGATTTCATGCGCTGGCTGGCGGTCACCAGTCTGATCGTGTTGATCTGCCAGATTGCGCTGGGTGGCTGGACCAGCAGTAACTACGCGGCCATCGCCTGTCCCGATTTCCCAACCTGCCAGGCGCAGTGGTGGCCTGCGGGAATGAATTTCCACGCGGCGTTTGCCTGGCATGGCGTGGGGCCGGATTATCAGGGCGGCATCCTCACCCAGGCCGCGCGCATGGCGATTCACGTAACGCACCGGGTCGGCGCTTTAGTAACATTCCTGACGCTTGCCGTCACCAGCATGATGTTCATGTTCAAAGCCGGTGACCGGGCACTCCGATGGCTCGGTGCGCTGGTCGGCATGCTGGTTCTGCTACAGGTTGGTATAGGGATCAGCATGGTCAAACTCGGATTGCCGCTGGTGCTGGCGGATGCGCACAACGGGGTGGCGGCCTTGCTGCTGGCCGCGGTCGTGACACTGGTATGGAGCGCCTGGACCGGGAGAGCAGGACATGAAAGCTGAGACACGCGCTACCTGGCGGGATTTTTACGAGCTCGGCAAGCCAAGGGTGGTGATGCTGATCGTGTTCACCGCCATCGTCGGCATGTTCCTGTCAGTACCGGGTATGGTGCCGCTGGATAAATTCATCTTCGGCACCATCGGTATCGGGCTGGCAGCATCCGCTGCCGCTGCCATCAATCATCTGCTGGACCGGCGTGCCGATGCTGCCATGTTCCGTACCCGGCATCGGCCCCTGCCTACAGGGCACGTCACCGAACGTCAGGTACTGGTTTATGCGCTGACGCTTGCCATGTTATCCATGATCATCCTGACAGCGCTGGTGAACACGCTTACTGCGGTGCTGACTTTCTGTTCCATCATCGGATATGCGATTGTTTATACGGTTTTCCTGAAACGTGCCTCACCGCAGAACATCGTGATCGGCGGAGCTGCTGGTGCTGCGCCGCCGCTGCTGGGCTGGACCGCCATCACCGATCACGTTACGGCCGCGCCCTTACTCCTGTTTCTTATCATCTTCCTGTGGACGCCGCCGCATTTCTGGGCACTCGCGATCCACCGCCGCGAGGATTACGCCAAAGTCGGCATCCCCATGTTGCCGGTCACCCATGGTGTGCCGTTCACCAAACTGCAGATCGTGCTTTATACCGTCCTGCTGCTGGTGATCAGCGTATTCCCGTATCTGATCGGTATGAGCGGGCTGCTGTATCTGATCGGCGCCTTGATTCTGGGCGGCATCTTTCTCTATTACGCGCTGCGAATGAAATTTTCCGATGACGAACGTCTGCCGATGCAGACTTTCTGGTATTCCATTATCTATCTCGCCGCGTTATTTCTGATTCTGCTGGTGGATCATTATCTGCCACTGGTGATGCAATTATTCTGAAGCTGTATCGTCAATAAAAAGCCCGGCAATGCCGGGCTTTTTATGTCGATTGCAAAACGGGACTGTTAAACCATCGCCACTTTCAGTTTCTTGATGGCGTTGTTTTCCAGTTGCCGGATACGTTCCGCGGAAACATGGTATTTGTCCGCCAGTTCCTGCAGAGTGGCTTTCTGATCGTTCAGCCAGCGACGCTGCACGATGTCGCGGCTGCGATCGTCCAATTTCACCAGTGCGCGATGCAACTGGGTCTCGCTCTGATCTTCCGTATCGGCGCGCTCCAGCACCTGAGCCGGGTCGGCTTCGCTGTCCGCTGCAAGATAGCTTACCGGTGCGACGCTGTTATTATCATCGTCATCGGTTTCGGGCGTGAGGTCGAATGTGATGTCGCGACCGGAAAGACGCGACTCCATCTCCAGCACATCCTTCGATGAAACACCTAATTCCCTGGCGACCGTTTCCACTTCCGCGTGGTTCATCCAACCAAGACGCTTTTTGGATTTGCGCAGATTGAAGAACAGTTTGCGTTGTGCCTTGGTGGTGGCGACCTTTACGATGCGCCAGTTCTTGAGAATGAATTCGTGGATCTCGGCCTTGATCCAGTGCACCGCGAACGATACCAGTCGCACGCCGACTTCGGGGTCGAAGCGTTTCACGGCTTTCATCAAGCCGATATTACCTTCCTGGATCAGATCCGCCAGCGGCAAGCCGTAACCCATATAGCCACGTGCCACATGCACCACGAAGCGTAGATGATGCAGCACCAGTGTGCGGGCGGCATCCAGATCCTGCTGATCATGCAGGCGTACCGCGAGCTCGTGTTCTTCCTGCTGACTCAGCACCGGTACGCTGGCGACAGCATGGATATACGCATCCAGACTGCCGGTCGGGCCGGCCAATACCAGTTGGCGGGTGGCGGGCGTGAGGGCGTTGCTCGTGGTCATCGGGAACCTCCTTAGTGTGCCGGATAATTCTAGCACTCCGGAGGTTGGAGTGCTAATCGTCCGGGAAGTTCCCTGGAGAGACTGGTCGCGAAACTTGGTAATAGATTGTTTTTAAAGGAAATTCAAGATGGCTCGATATCGCGCAAGTGGCGTGCTACCGCTAGCCAGGCACCCAGCCAGCCCAGCAACGCGCCGCCTGCCAGCAGCATCAGGGCGCCGCTCAGACCTGCCCCAGAGAGGTTGAAATCGCTGCCATACAGACCTGCCAAGCGGGTTACAGGACCACCCAGTAATGCCAGCGAGACCGTCACCAGCAGCCAGGCGAGAACCCCGCCGGTGAGGCCGTAACCCGCGCCGTAATACAGGAACGGGCGGCGGATGAAACGGTCGGTGGCACCGATCAGTTTGCTCACTTCGATCTCGGTCCGACGACCTTCGATATCGAGACGGATGGTATTGCCAACGATCAGGATGACTGCCAGTCCCAACAGGCTGCCGATAATCAGGACCGCGCGCCCCAGGATATCGAGAATCGCCTGCAGCCGACGCAACCATTGGACATCCAGCCGCACCCGATCCACTTGCGGCAAGTTCGCGAGGGATTGCCCCAGCAACGCCGCAGTCTCCGGCATGCTGTGAGCTGCATCCGGTTGCACTACCAGTACGGCTGGCAGCGGGTTATCGCCGAGCAACGCCAGGGCATCTCCAAATCCCGAACGGTTTTTGAATTCCGTGAGTGCCTGATCGGCGGTAATGATCTGCAGGCTGGCGACGCCTTTGGTGTTACGCGTTGCGGTGGCGGTCTTCTGCACGTCCTGATCGCTTAGCCCCTGTTTCAGAAACAGGGAAATGCGTGCTGCACCTTGCCAGCTGCCACTGACCTGTTTCACGTTCTGCACCAATACCAGCAGGCTCGTGGGCAGTGCGAGCGAGATACCGATTACCGCAACGGTCATGCCCGTAGCGACCGGCTTGCGATACAAACGTGTGAATCCGGCTACCAGCATCTGCCGGTGATGCAACCGCCATGCAGCCAACCGCTGTTTGAGCGAGGGCTGGCCGCTGTGAGCACCGCGCGTATTGTCAGGCGGGCGTGACATCGGGGTCTCCATGTAATTCCGCAGCGACCATGCGACCGCCGCGCAGACTGATGACACGCTGCCCGAGGCGACGGATCAGCGCGTGGTCGTGACTGGCTACCAGCACAGTCACACCGACCTGATTCAGGCGCCGGAACAACTGCATTATCTCGTAGGAAAGTTCCGGGTCGAGGTTGCCGGTAGGTTCGTCGGCGATCAGGATAGGCGGCCGGTTCACAACTGCCCGGGCGATGCCCACACGCTGCTGTTCACCGGTGGAGAGGGTAATGGGCAGGGCGCGTTCCTTGTGCAACAGTCCGACCAGATCCAGCGCGGCACCAACACGCTTGCCGATTTCGCTGTGCGGGATGCCCGCGATGATCAGTGGCAAGGCTACATTGTCCGCAACGCTGCGGTCGTGCAGCAATTTGTGATCCTGGAAGATCACGCCCACCTGACGTCGGTAATAGGGTAATCGGCGACGGCGTACGCCGGCCAGGTTCTGGCCGTTCACGATCACCTGGCCGCGGCTCGGTCGTTCGATCAGCGCGATCAGTTTCAGCAGGGTGCTTTTACCTGCGCCGGACGGACCGGTAAGAAATGTCATCTCGCCGCGCTCGACACTGAAGTTCACGGCAGTGAGTGCTTCATTTCCGCCCGTATAACGCTTGCTGACTTCGGAGAACTGGATCATTAGTGGTGCCCGTTGACTGCGTCATTGCGAGCATCGCGAAGCAATCCCGTTATACGGCCGACGGCATGCCGTGATTGCTTCGTCGCCATGAGTTTCGCAATGACATGATCATTCATGGTGTTATCTCTTCGCCCACCAATGCAGCAGCAAACGTGTCGGCATCGAAGGGTTGCAAATCCTCAGCCTGTTCACCGACGCCGATGAAACGGATCGGGATGCCGAAACGTTTTGCGGCCGCTATCACGATACCACCCTTGGCGGTGCCGTCGAGTTTGGTGATTACCAGGCCGGTCACATTCACTGCGGCATTGAACTGTTCAATCTGTTTCAAGGCGTTCTGGCCAGTGCCTGCATCTATCACCAGCAGGCATTCCTGCGGCGCATTTTCATCGAGGCGTGCCAGCACGCGGCGGATCTTCTTGAGCTCTTCCATCAACCCGCCCTGAGTGTGCAGGCGCCAGGCGGTATCCACAATCAGCACATCGCAAGCACGGCTGCGTGCCGCGATGTGTGCGTCATGGGCGACGGCGGCGGGATCCGCTCCCGGACCCTGGCTGATCACCGGGATGTCATGTCGCGAGCCCCAGCTCTGTAGTTGCTCTACAGCAGCGGCGCGGAAGGTATCGCCTGCGGCGAGCAGGATCTTCCGGTTTTGCTGTTGCAGACGTAGCGCGAGTTTGCCGATCGTGGTGGTCTTGCCCGCGCCGTTGACGCCCACCAGCAGAATAACGAAAGGATGGGCATCACCGGTCAATTCAAGCGGTCTGGTTACCGGTTCAAGCAACTCGCGGATGTCATCATGGAGTGCATGACGCAAGGCCTCTGTGTCGTTGAGACCACCCGTCTTGATACGTGCACGCAGGCGTGCCAACAGATCGCGGCATGCATCGATACCCACGTCCGCCATCAGCAACTGGGTTTCCAGTTCTTCCAGCATCGTCTCGTCCACCCGCGAACCAGGTGTGAAACGCAAGGCCGCACGCCGCAGACCGTTGCGCAAGCGGTTGAACAGGGAGGGAGCGGTTTGATTCATAAGCGTGACGATCAAGATGCAGTCGTTATCGTAGCACCGGAATGTGATACCGCAAAAAGACGGGGCGGCCGAAGCCGCCCCGAATTCAAAGCAAGTCCGTTGGATGTTTTATGGTTTGATATATGTGGTATCGGTAATGCCCACGGCGGTACCGTTTGTAGCCGCCAAACTCACGGCTTCGCCTTGCATTTCCGTGGTTACTCCAAGGTAAACGCTGGCTTCCGATGAAGGCACGCCGCTGGGCACGGAAGGATCGAGCAACGAACCATGATCACCGGCTGTGAATTGCACCCACACACCTGCGCCAGTGGTTACCGGATGGTAACCGGCAGTGCTGATCCTGGTCAGCCCCATGAGGTTCGCCAGCAGATCGGTGCTGGAGTTGGGTACCACGGTATCCGCGACATTGGCCGCATCGAAACCACCCACCACTTCGATCATGTGGATCGGCGTGTTAGCGGTAGCAGCCGCGGCATAGTTGGCCGGGTCACCGTCTTCGATCACGGCCTGGGCATTGCGGAAGAAGTCATCATAGAACTGGGTGCCTGCAACAACGCCCTCGGCGGCCAGTCCGGCGTTGATCTGTGGCGCGAAACTCGGCGAGTTCAACAACAGTTGGCTGATGTTGCCACCGGGATTGGCAAGCGTCGAGGCCACGATCTTGCTGCCGTCCACCCCCAGGAAGGTGGTACCGACGATTGCACCCAGCGAATGGCCGACGAAATAAATCTGCGAGCGGTCAAACGTGTTGATCACAGTGGGTGCAGTCGGATTGTCCACGGCTACCATTGTAGGCAAAGTCGCCGTGAGGTTGATCAAATCCGCTGCGCCCTCGCGCAGGTTGTCACGCGAAGTCAGCAGACTGCCCAGGTTGATGAAGTAGCTGCCGGATGGCGCGATGGTGCTGCTGTTCGCACTGAAAAACGGGGCCACTTCGGGCAGATCGAACGTGCGTTCGTGGCCTTTCAGATACAGGGGGTCCTTGGTGTTGGTGACACCATGCAATGGCAGATCGATTGCCACTACCGCGAAGCACTGACTGGCGAAAGAACCGGCTACCGCCAACATGTTCTCGCGATTCTGGGTGATGCCGTGCTGGAAGATAACGGTCTTCCAGCCGGTCCCAGGTTCGGTGCAACCACTCGCGCCATTCGGAATGCTGACCAGGATGGGAATCACGTTTTGTGCGACCGTGGCTTTCGGCATCGGGCTGAGCGCCGTGGTATCGCCGCCGCTGGCGGTTTGCCACGAACCCGTCAACGGAGCCGTGGGGTCTTTACTGGTCGGGACCGGCGAGTAGTAAGGCAATGCCACCGTGCCGGCATAAAGCTCTGCCAACGCAGCCGGAGCAGGTGGAGTTTCACCGGCCGCAGTAATTGCATCGGAAACCGTCAAGCCGGTGTCGATGATGCCGACGCCGGTCGGCTGTGCAGTGGCGGTAGCTGTCGCTGCCATGGTCTGGAGCGACGCACCGAGGTATTCGGTGCTGAAGCTGAATGTCAGCGCAATCTTGGTAGGAGCGATGCCAGCTCCGGCCGCGACCGCCAATTGCGCCAATGTGAACTGGGCCACAGGCAGCAGACCCGTTTCCGGCAGAGCTGATGCGTCGATCTTGGTCGGATCAGCGCCGGCCGCGAGTGCCGGGGCGTCAGCGGCCAGAATCGCCGCATAGTCCGTGCTCGGCGTCACTGCGGCACCGGATGTATCTTTGATGCCGGTAGTCAGGACCACCAGGTAGCTGCTGCTGCCGGCCAGCGGCTTGAGCGGGGTGATATTGACCACGGTGCCTGAAGCTGTGCCATCGGCATCAGCGCCGGTCGAAACACCGACGCTGTAATCAGTGCCTTCCGTCAGTGGCTTCACGAAACCGGTGATGGCCTTGGTTGAAGGATCGGTGGTGACCTGGAGCACGATTACGTCGCCGGCATTCAGGCTGGTCTTGTCGACCGCGGCACTGAAATAGGCATTGATGACAGACTGGGTGCCGAAGCCATCCAGATGGTTCATCGCCAGGGTCGGCGCGTTGGCCGCCTGGGTCGGATCAAGAACCGGGATGTTCAGGGTCCCGTTGGTTTTACCGTTGAAATAAAGGTCGTTCGGGAACGGCATGATGCCGCTCAGCGGGGCAAAGCGTGCCTGGAAACCCGCATTCGGGTTCGGGCTGGCAGTGGTTGAATCGCTGCCTTTGACGCAGGCAGCCAGTGCGATGGGGAGAACAAGGAACAGAACCAGAGCACGTTTCATTTGTTTACCTCCGTGAACGGCCGGGTTAGGGTACGCTGGATGCGCGCTGCCGCGCAAGCGGCCGGACGCCTGTTACAACCAATTGAATTCGGTGGATTTGTTGCATGCGCAATCCAGGTCGCGGTTATCGCAACGAGTTTCGTATCATCGGCGGCGAATGGCGTCGGCGGCGGTTGGGATTCCCGGCTGTGCCCGGCATTCGACCGTCACCGGACCGGGTCCGGGAGACGTTGTTCA
>JBOIBL010000057.1:0-3725 GCA_050739495.1 Gammaproteobacteria bacterium
CCGGTACCAGCAGTTATCATTTTGATGTGCAGACCATTGCGGCATTGCCGCAAGGGTATAACGCGCCGTTGCAGAATGTGCTGTTGCAAGCGCCGGGCGTGGCCCAGGATTCCTTTGGCCAGTTGCACGTACGCGGCGACCACGCCGATATCCAGTACCGGATTAACGGCGTGATCCTGCCGGAGTCGATCAGTGGCTTCGGCGATACACTCGGTACCCGCTTCATCAGCAAGGTCGATTTTCTGACCGGCGCGCTCCCGGCACAGTATGGGTATCGCACTGCCGGGATCGTGAACATCACCACTAACGACGGTCTGCAACAGAACGGTGGCACCGTGGATTTGTATGGGGGCAGCCACGGGACTTTCCAGCCGAGTTTCGACTATGGTGGCACCGAGGGGAAACTCGATTACTATCTGACTGGCAGCTACCTGCAAAGCAACCTCGGCATCGAATCGCCGACGGCCGATAGTCCCGGTCACGATCATACCGAGCAGAATCGCTTGTTCGGTTATGGTTCCTATCTGCTGAATTCCAATCTGCGACTGAGTGTCATCGCAGGGCATTCGCTGGGGAATTTCGAGATTCCGAACAACCCGGGTCAGAGTCCCGCGTTTCAGTTGCAGGGGGTGAGCAGTTACCCTTCATCCAATGTGAACGAGAGTCAACGGGAACTGAATGATTACGGCATCGTCTCGTTGCAGGGTATTAACGGCGACCTTAATTACCAAGTATCGTTGTTCAATCGTTATTCGAGCGTGGCCTTTAATCCGGATCAGACCGGTGACCTGATTTACAACGGTGTCGCCGCCCGGGTGTTTCGCCGCAATGTCGCAACCGGTATCCAGGAAGATACCAGTTACGCGCTCAATCCGAGCCACACGCTGCGCTGGGGATTGTTCGCGGATCAGGAACGCACCACCAGCAACAACACCTCCGCGGTATTTCCGGCGGATTCCGACGGCAATCAAACCAGCGATACGCCGTTCAGCATTGCCGACAATACGAACAAGACCGGTGAACTATATGGTGCTTACCTGCAGGATGAATGGCTGGTCAACAAGGCGCTGACCCTGAATTACGGGTTACGCTACGATATTTCCAACGGTTACGTACGTGAAAACCAAGTCAGTCCGCGACTCAATTTCGTGTACAAGTTGAACGACACCAACAGCCTGCATGGCGGTTACTCGCGGTATTTCACGCCGCCGGCACTGGAGCTGATCGCTCCCAGCGATATTGCGTTGTTCCAGGGCACCACCAATGCGCTGCCCAGCAACACCAATACCGATGTACACGCCGAACGTGACAGTTACTATGATTTCGGCATTACGCACTCGATCACCCCGAAGTTCCAGGTGGGCGTCGACGGATATTACAAGGATGTGAAGAACCTGCTGGACGAAGGTCAGTTTGGTCAGGCGCTGGTATTTTCAAATTTCAACTACGCGCATGGCCGGGTCTGGGGTGTTGAGTTTACAAGCAGCTACCAGGACGAGAATCTGTCCTCCTATTTCAACCTGGCCTATGGACGCGCACTGGGCAACCAGGTGGTGTCCGGTCAATACAACTTTGATCCGGACGAACTCGCTTATATCGCCAACCACTATGTACATCTAGATCACGACCAGACCTGGACCGCATCGGGTGGCGTGGCATACAGCTGGGAGGGTACACGTCTGAGCCTGGACGGTATCTACGGCAGCGGCCTGCGGGCGGGATTTGCCAACACCGGCAGTCTGCCGTCATATGCGCAGTTCGATGTCGGTGCCAGTCGCAACGTCGATTTTCCCGGTATCGGCGATGTTGCAGTACGGTTGACTGTGGTCAATCTGTTTGATCGCGTCTACGAGATCCGTGACGGTTCCGGTATCGGTGTCGGTGCATCTCAGTATGGTCCGCGTCGCGGCCTGTTTCTTGGCTTGACCAAGTCGTTCTGAGTACATTTGTACTGGATTTGAATGAAGGCCAGCTGGTGCATCGGGGAAGTGTTCCTCGATGCACCAGTTTTACCGATACAAATTCAGAACGTGGTATGCAGTCCCACCACGATGCCATGCGGCATGATGCTCAGGAAGAATGGCGTTTGCCGGCCATGTGAGTAGACCCCCCAGAGCGTACCCACTGCCCAACCGGCCAATACGTCAGTTTGCCAATGGCCTTGTACCTTCATGCGCGCAAGACCATCGTAGGCAGGTAACAGCTCAAGACCCCACACCCACGGATGATCCTGGCGGTATTCCATGATGAAAGGGGTGACGAAACTCGCCTGCAACGCGACTTCGCCGCTGGGGAAACTTTGTCCGCCCTTGAACCATTGATTCGGATTGTCCGTCTGCGAGGGGCGCTCACGTCCGAACGCATATTTCATGCCTTGCACGGTCAGTGCCGTAAAAGCACTCGAGTCCACTGAGGTCCAGAACGTTTTGCCAAGCCGGGTGTCGCCGCCCAACCACAGTGCGCCACCGAGTTCGGTCAGGATCACGCCATCCTGCAACAGCAGTTGATTGTGTCGCGCCCAGATCCCCGAATTGTCGTAAGGCAACCGGTGATCTATCCCCAGCGGGCCGCTGGCTGCAACCACTGCATTTGGCAGACCAGACGATGCAACGAGTAGCAGTAACGCAATTTGCAGTCTGTTCATCAGCCGGTCTCGCGTTTGAAGATCAGGCTGATACTCAGCCCTGGTTGGTTATCTGCAAGTATCAAGCTGGCATTGTGTTGGTCAGCAACGGCCTTGACCAATGACAAACCCAGGCCATTGCCAGGCTGGCTGCGACTGGTGTCCAGACGCACGAAACGCTGCAGGACTTTTTCATGCATGTCTGACGGAATACCGGACCCGGTATCTATTACGGCGATCTCGACATGGCGATCATCCTGAGTTAACAACAATTCTATCCGGCCTGCTGCAGGCGTGTATTTGATAGCGTTATCGAGCAGGTTACCGACCGCCTGGGCAATCAATTGACGATTGCCTTTTATGGAGACTGATTCTGGAATAGTGGCTTCAAACTGGATCGAGCGTTCTTCGGCAAGCGCTTCGTACAGCTCGGCCGCGTCATGGCATACCGAGCTCATATCCACGCTGGTCCAGTCACGACGCGCGCTGGATTCGATCTGTGCGATGTTCAGGATTGCGTTCAGGGTCGCGACGATATCATCGGTCTGTTCGATAGCCTTGCGCAAGGCATCGTGTTGGCGCTCCGAATCACCCTTCAGCAACGCCATCTCGGCCGAACCACGCAAGCGGGTAAGCGGGCTGCGCAGGTCGTGTGCAACATTCTCGGTAACTTCACGAGTATTGCGCATCAACTGTTCGATGCGTTCCAGCATCGCGTTGAGTTTGTGAGCAAGTAGCGTGAATTCGTCATCACGCTGCGCGGTTTCCGGTATGCGCTGGGTCAGGTCGCCGGCCATTATGCGATCTGCTGCGCCGGTTACCTGTTCCAGCCGACGCACCACGCTGCGTCCTACCCACCAGCCGCCGCCGAGACCCGCGCCGAGTATCAGGACCGCGATGACCAGCATCAGAGTCAGCATCTGGTCGCGTAACTCATCGGTTTCGTTGAGTGATTGTCCTACCAGCAGCCGTTCCCTGTCCGGCAACAGCAGAATGTGTGCGCGCAGACGGTATCGATGCGCGGAATCAAGTCCCGGTTCATGACCACGCGCTGTCATATGCAGCGTCATCCAGCCGTCTCCCGAACCGGCAGCACCTGGCC
>JBOIBL010000058.1:0-6912 GCA_050739495.1 Gammaproteobacteria bacterium
CAGCAGTTCCGCGAAATCCACGAGACCGCCGCGCTCGCAGGCTTCCTCGTAAGCCTTGTAGACCTTGAGGAAGGTAGCCTGGAAAGGATCGTCGCCGGGCGGGATGTTCTTGGCCCGGAGCCCATCGTCCTTGCGCGAGTTGATGAACCACTGGGCCTGGCGCGGCGGGTACCGGGACTCATCCAGCTCCAGGTTCTTCAGCAGGCGTTTGATGAGCCGGTGCTGATCCTCGGAGTCGAGGATCTGGAAGGCCTGCGGGAGGCCCGCCTCGCGCCAGTGGTGGCGCAACAGCCGGTGCGCGGTGCTGTGAAAGGTGCCGATCCACATGCCGCCGGCGGAGCCGCCCATGAGTTTCTCTACCCGGCCGCGCATCTCGCCCGCCGCCTTATTGGTGAAGGTGACAGCCAGGATTCCATAAGGCGACACGTTCTCCACCTGCATCAGCCAGGCGATGCGGTGTACCAGCACCCGGGTCTTGCCACTGCCGGCCCCAGCCAATACCAGCACTGGCCCGGCGGCGGCAGTGACGGCTTCACGTTGTGCAGCATTCAGGGGATCAATGAGCGAGGTGACATCCATGCCGCATTCTAGCAAACAGCGCCCTGGCACCCGTTGCCCTCGCTGCGCCGGATCGTATACTGGCAACTGGATTTTCACCACTCTGCAAGGGCGTTGTGATGTTCGTAAAATTCATCCTCTGGCTGATCCTGCTGATCCTGTGCTGGCCACTGGCCTTGCTGGCACTGTTGTTGTACCCATTGGTGTGGTTATTGTTGTTGCCATTCCGTCTCATCGGTATCACGGTCGATGCAGTGTTCGAGTTTCTGGGTGCAATTCTGCGCCTGCCGGCACGCTTGCTGCGCGGTCCACGCACACTGCAATCCTGATGCGAGCCGGTTGCCCGGGTTACCGGAAATTAACTGTTGTATTTGCCGCAAATCCCGCCGCACCTGATGCTGTAGCGGCATAATTGGCTCGTTACCGATTCCGATGGAGATGTACCAGCATGAGCACAGAACAAGGTGTAAAACTCGATATACCTACCCGGATCATGCATCTGGGTCTCGCGGTTTTCGGCGTGTGGGCCTGGTGGTTGGGCGAAGACGCGCATGATTTTCATCGCGTCAATCATTCCGGTTATGTGTTGCACATGTATGTGGGCCTCACGTTCTCGGCGTTCCTGCTGGCGCGGCTCAGCTATGGATTTTTCGGTCCGCGCGCGTTGCGTTTCAGTGCCTGGGTTCCCTATACCCGCGCGCGCCTGGCCGCAGCGGTTGCGGATCTGCGCACGATGTCCAGATTCCGGGTGCCGCAACCCGTCATCCATGAAGGCCTGAATGCGCTGGTCCAGAGTGTGGCGCTGTTATTGTTCACCTGGCAGGGCATATCCGGCACTCTGATGAGCATCTTGATCACACCGGGACAGCGCTCCCACGGCTGGCTGAATACCATGCAGGACATCCATAGCATCGCCAGTGTCTGGATACCCGGTTATCTGATACTGCATGTGGGTGCGGTGGTGCTGCATGCGCTCACCGGGCACCAGATCTGGAAGAAGATGTTGTTCCTGAGATAGACAAATACCTAGACCGGAAGCGGGTCTATACTAACGTCATGCGCACATTCACCGACAACGAAGGTCATGAATGGGAGGCCGCTGCCGCGTTCGGTTCCTTCGGCGCGGTGCAACTGATCTTCTCGCGTCGCAATGGCGAAGAACTGCGTAGTTGCGGAATGCAGGCCGAGACTTTGCACGATGCTCAACAGGAACTCGCAGCATGCACGGATGACGCATTACGGGAGCGCCTGCGTACCGCGGAGCCGTGGGAATGATTGCGACCAGGCCTGCGGCACGGAGCGTGATTTTCAGTCTGCTGCTCGGTGGCATCCTGTCAGCAGGGTTGGAGGTCAGTGCCATGAATGACTCATTTCAGTTGAAATCTTCTGCATATCAGAACAATGCGGCGATGCCGTCACGATTCACCTGCAGCGGCCAGGACATCTCGCCGCCCTTGCACTGGTCTGGCGCACCTGTTGGTAGCAAAAGCTTCGTGTTCATCATGGACGATCCGGACGCGCCCGATCCTGCCGCGCCGCAGATGACCTGGGTGCACTGGGTGCTGTACGACATCCCCGTAACCATCAATGAGCTGGCGGAAGGTGCATCCAGACACTTGCCGGCCGGAATACGCAGTGGCAAGAACGACTGGAAGCGTAATGATTATGGTGGCCCCTGTCCGCCCATCGGGCGGCACCGCTATTTCCACAAGCTGTATGCGCTCGATACCGAGCTGCCGGATCTGCATCATCCCAGCAAGGAACAACTCGAATCTGCGATGCGCGGACACGTGCTTGCGCAAGCCACGCTCATCGGAACCTATCAAAAGCCCTGAGCACCATGCACTCGATACTGCATTCCACTGATGAGGATTACGCGACCCGGATCGCCGACATCCATCGGCAACTCGGCATCCCGCAGGACTATGCCGCAGCGCGCGGTCTGCCTTTGTGCGAGGAAGCCATGGAATTGACGGACATCGGACCGGATATCAACCAGCGCATGCGTCAATTGATCCCGGCCGCAGCGCATGCCTGGCGCTCGATGCACGAGGCTGCGGAGCGCGAAGGTGTCACGCTATTACTGGTCTCGGCATTTCGCAGTGTCGAATATCAGCGTGAACTGATCGCCCGTAAACTCGCAAAAGGTGAAAACATCGGTTCGATTTTGAAGGTGATGGCCGCACCCGGTCACAGCGAACATCACACCGGTCGCGCGATGGATCTGACCGCGCCCGGCCTGCCACCGCTTGAGGAAGCGTTCGAAGCCACCACCTCGTTCGCCTGGTTAATCAGCAAGGCTGCCGATTACAGTTTCCACCTCTCCTATCCGCGCGATAATCCGCACGGCATCATCTATGAACCCTGGCACTGGGCGTTCGTCAGAGAGTGAAGCACTGCACCTAACAACAAGCCTGGCGATATCAATGAACAAAATCATCTATCTCCTGACGACCAGCATCCTCGGCGCCATCGGCTGGGCACTCGGCATGCGGATTGGCACCGGGACCGCCTGGGTATTGTCCAGCATCGGTTCCATCGCCGGAGTATATGTAGGCTGGAAAATCATTCGTAACTATCTTGAATGATGAATAACCCGATGCCAGGAAGGCAGCGATGTCACACGCAAAATTCAAAAACAAACTGGCGCAGTTACTCGAAGGCACCGGCATCCGGATAAACGGACCGGAGCCCTGGGATTTCCGGGTGAGTGATTCACGGGCATATGGCCGGATACTCGCGCACGGCTCACTCGGTCTGGGCGAATCCTACATGGATGGTTGGTGGGACGCTGAGGATCTGGATGGGTTCTTCTATCGGCTGCTGTGCGCCGATCTCGACGAACGCGTGCATACCTGGGGCGACATCCTGCATGCTCTGCATGCACGGCTTTCCAATCTGCAAAAACCCTCACGCGCGTTCGAGGTCGGTCAGCGTCATTACGACATGGGTAATGCGCTCTACAAACGCATGCTGGACCGGCGCCTGATCTATAGTTGCGGGTATTGGAAAGACGCAACCACTCTGGATACCGCGCAGGAAGCCAAGCTCGAACTGATCTTCCGCAAACTGGGATTGAAGCCGGGCATGCGGATACTGGACATCGGCTGCGGCTGGGGCAGTGCACTCAAGCTCGCGGCGGAACGTTACGGCATCCAGGGAATCGGAGTCACGATCTCGGAACAGCAGG
This sequence comes from Gammaproteobacteria bacterium, assembly GCA_050739495.1. GTDB lineage: Bacteria > Pseudomonadota > Gammaproteobacteria > Natronospirales > REEB76 > DASSKW01. The sequence continues at coordinate 3,749 of JBOIBL010000058.1, forward strand.
CCGCTTATGCACGTGAAAGCTGCGCCGGTCTGCCAATCGAGATCCGGCTGCAGGATTATCGTTTGCTGGATGAGAAATTCGATCGCGTCTTTTCCATTGGCATGTTCGAGCACGTGGGGTTCAAGAATTACCGGGCCTACATGCAGATCGTACATCGTTGCCTGCAAGCGGACGGATTGTTCCTCCTGCACAGCATAGGCAACAATTATTCGGTCAGCACCACCGATGCCTGGATCGAACGCTATATCTTCCCAAACGGGATGTTGCCGTCTATCCGTCAGATCGGCGAAGCGACCGAACATCTGTTCGTGATGGAAGACTGGCACAACTTCAGCGTCTACTATGACCGGACCCTGATGGCATGGCGCAGTAATTTTGAAAGTCACTGGGAAGAATTGAAACAGCAGTACAACGATATGTTTTACCGGATGTGGCGGTATTACCTCAGCTCCAGCGCCGCGACGTTCCGGGCGCGCAAGGCGCAACTATGGCAGGTCGTCTTGTCGCCGCGGGGAGTGGTTGGGGGTTACGAGTCGGTTCGGTGAGATTTCACTCCTTCTCCCCGTGCGCGACCGCCATGGGTAAGCTGCAAAACCAACGAACGGGCATACAGGGATGTATGCCCTGGACTTTTGAGCGGAGCAGGAAGCGAAGCTCGAAAGGAGGAAGTCCCGGAAATGCAGGAGCAATTTCCGGGATAGGCGCGAAGCGCCGAAGTCGAAGAGTAATTGATGCGGGGATTCGTCGCTATCATCGTCATTCCGGCGGAGGCCGGAATCCAGGTCTTGATAAAGAGCGGCTTCGCCGCTTCGATTTATTGCGGGTTCCCGCACCCGCGGGCGTGGCACTTTTGTTTCGGCAAAAGTGCCCAAAACCATTCCCCCGGTCGCGTGGTCGCTACGCGACTTCCCTCGCACCTTGCTGCGCTACGGGGTCTCGCTCACGGGCCATCCATGGCCCTGCGCTCGAGCGCGGACATCCTGTCACGCACCCCTTCGGGCCAACCTTGCTCGCAGCGGCACTTCGGCACGCTCCAACGGGGTTACCAAGAGCGCCTCCATACCTCGTTGGTTTCAGCGAATTCTTCACGCCGCATTCGGTTATTGTGCTATCCCGCTCTTTTCAGTTCCCCCAATTAAACAGGTCAATTATTAATTCAACAGCCCCAACTTCGCCTACCGCTTTTAGATGTAGGGTGGGTTAGCGAAGCGTAACCCACCATTTCCAGACATTCGGCGGAATACGCTTCGCTATTCCGCCCTACGAGCTGAATTAAGTGCCCCACATAAGTAGGGTCGCAGCTATTTCTGCTATTCAGACGCAAAGCGCAAAAATTCACCAGGGCGATACTTGCCACTCTTTACTAACTCATGAAATTCACGGTATTTTTTACTATTTCTGGATTTCTCATCAATAATGCAGGCTGCCATTTTGCCATTTCCATTTTTCTAAGACGCTGACTAGCAGATTTCCGTATGGAAATTACCGATGGTCGCAACCCAATTCTTAAGTCTTCTCCAGACATCTTTATCGTTTCGGAATACCCATTCCCGGTTTCCTCTCTTGAAATTACTGCCAGATTTGTCCTCTCGCTATTTCGCATGATTTTATATTTCCCGTGAAGCTGACTAATTACAGAATTCATCGCTTTTGATCTAAAATATATGTTATTAATGGCATTAAGATATGATGCTTTATTTATTGCCGCCACATCATTAACATTCATCAGTGACACAATGTGGTTCTGCTTATTTGAACCAACGCGGTATACAGCTGGATCGTAAAACAATAAAAGACTTTGTTTGTCTAAAGGAAAAAGAATCTCTAACCCTTGTGATTGAAGCCCTGTATTACTAACAATAGTTCTATGCTCTAAATATTGGTTATAAAAAATAACCGGATTGTCGCTGATAATGAATTCTTGATTTGTTTGATTGATAAGCATCTTCACATCAAGATCAAGCGCGAGCACATATGCTTCTGCTGCCATGGCCGTTGCTCTTGCAGAAGCTAAATTTATTCCAATTTTTATTCCCGCCAAATCCTCGTCGGTTAACCTTAATTCTTTTTTTATTTTTCTCCCATATATGTGTTTAATCATTTTATCATTAATGTCGTCCATGTCGTCGGCTGCTGATTGAGTTCTGTACTTTTGCAGTACAGTGAAAAATGTCAGTATCAATCTATCTGATTCTCCGATACTTGGAATAACTTTTGTTCTGCAAATTTTTTCTATTATCCCTGCTGCGTCTGTATCAATCTCTTTCAATGCTAGTTCTATATTTATATCCTGACTATAAAAATTATTTTTAGCGCACTGAGACGCGATACTGGCGGCATCTACAAAAATTTCTCTGCCTATATTAAATAGACGAATTGAACTCCTATCTTCTGAAAACCTTCTCAGCAAAAAACGCGGGACGTAATGTTGATTTTTATAGCTCTTCACGAAAATATTATGTTAGCAAGGTCTATGAATTTTACGCCGCTATTGAGTCCGCTTAAGAAAACATTGCGCTGTCTGGCATAAAACCTACCACAGATTTGATTGCGAATGGTGAAACAGGAATCATCATGAATTACTATCGCCTATGCGATGGCAGGGCTGAGAAAACCGAGATCGAGCATCCACCTGTGTGGCGCGAAGCATTCGTTGAAACCAGCGAGGTGTGGAGGCGCTCTTACTAACCCCGTGGATGACGCCGACCCGCGCAGCGCCCGCAGGGAATAGCCCTTCGCAGAAGGGACGGGGCGAGGGATCGCCCCGTCCGCGCGCCCGGTGCAGGGATGCGCCGTGAGCGCGGCCCCGAGGACACGAGCAGGGAGGGAACGCATCAGAAATTGAATGTCTTACATTCAATTTCTGATAGGCGCGGCATCTTTCGGGGCGCGTTTCTTTTCGCCCCTTTTCTGGTCGCGTAACAAGAAAAGGGGCTCGCCCGCCGGTGCGAGAACCGGCATAAAAGCATGAGGCCGAAGGCCGGCTAATCAAAACCTGGATTCCAGCTTCGGCATCCTGCGTCGCTCTACCGCCTACATCCCTGTAGGCGTTCGCTGAAATGACGGAGAACGTGGCGAAGCCGCACTTAATCAAGACTGGACCCCGGCCTTCGCCGGGGTGACGTAATGACTAAACGAATCCCCGCATCAAATCACTGGTGTAG
>JBOIBL010000059.1:0-15302 GCA_050739495.1 Gammaproteobacteria bacterium
GTGGAGAGATTATAAAGCGCGCCTGGCAAATCATCCGTAATCCTCAGGAGTACAAGCACCTGACTCGGAATTGCGAGCATACGGTCTATGAGGCAATTGAGGGCAAAGCCAAGAGCCCCACTGTCGACAACATTGTATGGGGCCTCGCAATTGGCACGGCGATTTTCTTAGGGATCCGATATCGGAAGGCGATCGTGGGCGCCCTAAGCTCCATGAAATGAAGTTCTTTGAATTTTACTAAACAACCTAAAAACAGGGCATACCCCGAACAGGAGCATGCCCTGTCTCACTCACTTAAGAGCCTTTCTTCAGGTACTGATCCAGCGTTGCGCAACCTTCACGGTCGAGCAACGTATCAAGGCGAGTGTCTGAACGGTATTCTGACGCGAAATCGGGACCGTAAGTATCTCGCAAAGTACCCACCAGTGTGTCACCGCGCTTATGGCGGATCTCACCATCTTTATCACGTGAACGATCGTCCAAGCCTTTCATATTTACCTCTACATAGAGTTGAAAAAAGAAGATTCTTCCTCACATTGGGTATAGGCTCCACAGAATTGCTTAAACGATTCTGGCAGAGACTTGCAATCACATGAAATCTGACTGGGCATCTCACGCGACTATAGAGTACCCCTTAGGTTGATAAAACAAATACATCGAATTCCACACCATGCATTTTGTGCGGTGTAAATTTAAGTTTTCCAGTTGAGGATTTCGGCCAAATGGCATCCAAGTTGTTGTCTATGGCAATTTCATTCCTCAAAGAGGCTAGCTTGCTAGCCCGATAGACACATTCGCCTATGGCCTTGGGCATACGTTGTTGTGGGTGACCAACAACTGTCACGACGGCTTTGCTTGTCGCCATGCCCACGCCTAGATCTAAAGCAGGTAACCGATAACGAGAATCAAGTTCTTGATTTACGATGTTGCGCATGTCCCCAATAACCTTTCGTGCGGCCCGACTAGCTTGACGACAGGTTTCATCTCGATCATCACTGATTCTAAAAAGAGCCAATACGCCATCTCCAAGATATTCCGTCACACCGCCATCAAAATGCATGACGACCTCTGCTACTGCTGGCAGTAATGCCGAAGTCTCGTAAAAAACCCTCTTTGTACAACTAGCGTCCGCAAGCTTAGAACTAATTGCCTGTATGAGATGCTTCGTTGAATCCCGCATGTCCACCACGAATGCTATGAAATCGTCCACCTCAGGTTTATCGGGGTCAATAAATGTATACCCTGGAATATTTGTCGTCATATTCTCGGCAAGTGCTATAGAATCACTTTTAACCAGCTCGTCCCCGACCTCATCCCATATATTTTCAGCACGCTTGAGTTCTTTTTTAACAATGGCACGGATACGGTCATCCAGACTAGAAGCAGCACTATCTTGAATATCGGAAAGCTTCATAGAGCAATTCCTTACAAAATCGATACGTATCTAAATAGACATAGCAATAACAATGCGGCAAATGAGACTGTGGATACTATGATCGCTAATGTGAACCAGTGGTGTTTACGCTGGCGTATGTAGGAGACCTTCATAAGCTCGTAAACCAACTCCTCTCTCCATTTTATGTCAGGGAGTTTTTTTGCGATTTCAGAGACAGTCTCGGTCTTAAGTTTCTCTTTAGTTAAAAAATACACACCGGCTGGTTTATAGCTACCGCGCTGCACCTTCTCTGCCGGGTTAGCCATCGGTAGTAGGACACTCATAAGGCAACCCATAGCGCCGAATGCAGCAATAATAACCACAACATCGAGAATTCTTTGAGAGCTGGTGTTAACGTCTTGCCAGGCGAACGCGACCAGTCCGACGAGCAATGTAAGGATTCCAGTAAGAATCTCGGCTTTTAAATCAAAAGCGCGAATCGTATCTTGAACATCCCTAATGGCGTCGAGTAATACCTCGATTTCTGCCTCTTTTGTTGTCACAGTTTCACCACTCATGATTTAGACTCATTACTTATGCGTCGGCTAGTAGGGCAGGCACTACGTCCTAAACTGTCAAAACTTTACGTGAGATGGGGTCAGAATCCCGCGGTTCAAGTGTATAGATGACCATATGTAACACATTCCATGTCTAATCTGGACGAGTTAAATCTGCCTCCGCAGACGGCCGCGCGGCATCTAAATCCATGAAACTTTGTGGAGCTTCCCTATGAAGCCCTTTGGCATAGGTCTTGACCAAGCGATTATTTGGTTCGTCAAAGGTTATGGAGCCTGTCAGTACAGCATCTGCCACGTCAGGTAGTTCCTCACGCATAGTCAGATAGTTCTTTTTGCACCATGCTTGTGCCGCAATTGCTAGTGGCCACGCATCTCGTCCGTAACGTCCCCGTGCGGGTCGCGCTCCATGAGACACACCTAGCACATTTAAACAAAACCCCAATATGCGAGCCCCCTTGTAGTTCGGGATCCTGGACATAGTTGCAATTTCATCATAGAGCAATCGCATTACTTTATGACGTAAAATGTGCCACACGGGACCATTTTCAGTACCAAAAACAGCATTCCAAACAGTGTTGTACTGCACCATCCAGCTGGTAAAAAATGGTTCTGTAACAGCACTTGATGCAACACACATGTCGAGCACTAAGCCGGCGAGGTTGTCATAGATATTTTTTGGATAAGTGCTCTCCCGCACTCTGTTAAACGGTTCTGGTCTATTAGGCGTATTGTTAAGTAGTTCAGATGCATCTGTAACGAATTGTGCTATCACATGCATTTTTTGGTATGCATCAGTATCGTAGCTATCAGTAACGCCATTAATGCTACCAATATCTCTGAATGCTGTTTTCAAATCTTCTATGGCACGAGAGAAAACCCCATAAGTACCATCTGTTGATCCTTGTTTAAGACAATCTTCAAGTGCTATGAGGACCGCACGACAGTATGCCTCCCATTGACGTGAATTCCAGCTGAGTTGGTCTTTATAGAATACATCTAGTGGCGATCCCACCTGGCTCGCTAGTGCTTCGATTAACCTGATGTTGCCGTAAACAGCTTTAGTGATTGGTTTTATATAACCTAATAGTCCTGACTGAAATCCGTCCGCTTCGTCATAAAGAAAAGATTCTTCCCAATTGATTGCCTCACCGGATATATTTCGCGCAAATTGTGCAAGTGGCAAATGGTATTTACCTGTCTTGATAACAGCGTCAAACAGATATTTAGCTGTCGCAGGAGCAGACCTCACAATCTGTTTGCAAAGTTTCCGATTACCGATCAATAGGAAAACCTGATAAGCACAATACCCTCTGTCCGTAGACTTATATTTTCTCCCGGCCTGCTGGGCGATACGCACTTCCGGAATTTGCCTTGCATATCTAACTAATTGTTCAGCGGAACGGCCCAGCTCACTCGCAATTACTTTTAATTCATCGTCATTGCCTCTTACCATGTAACTAACCATTACGTCCAGGTAACGACGGGCGTTACTTCGGCCAAAGATTGGGGGATGAATAAATGCATACCACATCCATGTAAATACTGCCGTAAAGAATAGTATGGCCCAAATAGTCTGAAGCATGACTTGTGAAAGGCCAAAGGTCTCTGGTACCCACCAACCCATAGCCGGCCAGAGACCAGTCAGTAATGATCCGATTCCAATTGCTGCAAACAATACGAAGGTTCTGCTGTGAAGTTCGCCAGGGGCAATAGCGATACGAAACTTGTACCTAACGTCGGTGATCGTATAGATCACTCCCAACAGGGCGAGGGCAGTCAGAAAATCGGAAAACTCAAATATCTTAGTACCACGACCGACTTGGATCGGTGCGAAACATAGTATCCAGCGGCATGTTTCGTAATCCATTAATGACGACCTCACTGAGAGATGCGATATCCTGCATTCCCAGCTTCATTGATCTTCAAAGGTTAAATTCTGTTATTTAATTTATTTTATAAACTCGACCATCTGCTAACTATTCACTCGAGTGAACCGGAGTTATTATCCTCTACCATACAATCAAAAAGTGAGGGCCTCAGATATTCGTTTCAACATACCTTCCTCAATTTCATCATTCTTTGCCTGAGCAGATTACGCAACTATTTCGATATCCGGGTTGCTATCATGAGTTTTGCCTAGTGTTTGTGCCCCTAGCTCAGGAATCCATTTATAAATCTTGTTTGCGACGAGCGCTGCAAATCCAGCAATACTGGTCGAACGATGGTCTGCTTTTTGAAGACGAATACCTCGAAGCGACTTTGGCCACACGCCACGCCGTGCTGCAACCTCTGTCATGATTTCTTCGAACCTGCCAATGTCAAGTTCTCCGCCGTCTTCCGCCATGAGGATGCCAAGTGCGAAACATTCTCCTTTCGTATCGGATGATGATGGCTTTAAGCGGCGTTCGATTTCGATGGCATAGAAGTATTTTCCGTCACCCGTAATTTCCAGCGCCATAAATTGACGTGGCCGAAGCTCAATTTCGGTCCATCGTCGCTTGCGTTTTCCTTGTACTCTAAATAGAGAGCGGGGGGCCGCGTCCGTACCAGCGAATTCTCGACTTTTAATTACAGGCTTGCAGTTAAAGTGTGGAAATTTATTCAGCTCTTCAGCGAGTGACAGAAGTTCAGTGAAGTCTGCAGCTAGGATAGCTCGCCGTTGCGGCTTGTCGTCCTTGACATTGAAAGGTGCGGAACCGTCCTCGACATAATTGCCTTGCCCCGTGGATGCATCACCTTCGGGTGCTACTGGATTTTCACGGCCAACGTTTGTAGTAGTTTGTTCCCGCGGCGGCAGCTTTTTGAATGCTGGCATATTGTAGAGTTGGGGAAGCGCGCCGTACTCGTAAATCTGGCTCTGATCGAGATATGGCTCGCCGTTATTACTGACTTTGTCATTCTCGGTCGCATGTCTTTGCTGCTTACGGGGCCATTTGGTTTCCTTGAGTTCGATACGACCAAGATCGATGGAATTATTGGAGCTCTCAAGATCCCCATGCAACACACCGGGGTTCTCTGGGAAAGGAGCGTACGTTATTCGCAGCATGAGGAACCGTTTCACACCACCCGAATAGAATGGTATTCCATCCCCTTTGAATCGCCATCTTCCATCCAGCGGCGGCAGGGAACGAATATAACGAGGAGCACCTCGGAGCACTGCCTCCGCCAAAGAATCCATGAGGCGCTTGGCCCGCTGGAACGCGAGTTGATTGCACCTCAGCATGGCCACCACAGGGAGGTCAGTTTCCGAGAAGCCGGTACGAGCCTCTACCACCCAATTTCCGTCTGTCGCCGTACCTGAATGGTCCAGCCGGCAGAAACGATCGAGACCTTCCTCATCCAGAGGAGCCTCGGTGAACCGGTGCACGAGGGCCGTGGAGCGGAAATACCATGCCCGGGTGACCTCCGAACAGGGTATGAGCAGGGCATCTCGTACCCCGCGATGAGAGATCGCCAGGAAGGGCACCCGGCTCATCGGCGCTAGGGAATATTTGAATGCTGGGATGAGGTACTGGTTGTCCCCAACCATGGTGGTACCGTCCAGAAAGCGCCAGTGCTCATCGCCGAATAGCACTTCGTCATCAAACTTACTGAAACGTTCCACGCCCTCGAAGCGCTGATTGCGCCACCTTTGGCCTATGAATAAAGATGGGGTGAGACCTGATCCAGCCTGTACTATTCGCGTACGAAGGTCTGGCTGTTCACGTCCGGGTTCAGGGACAAGCTTGAGTAGCAGATGTTGCGCAAGCTCAGACGGCACGCCTGGTGCATTATCTAGCTCGCCAAAGCATTGAATCTGCCAAAGATTTTCGTCTTGAGGCCAAGAGCCCCGTTTTGCCTCTGCGACCATCCGTTCTCCGCAATCCTCCTTGTTTGCAGTGACTTATAGCACAGTTGCATTTTGCTTGTCCGGTTGCACGACCTTTTGGAAGTTAGAGCCGCCACCCACCAACGCGATACCGGATGCCGTGTGATGTGGCGTACGCACACTGCGCCGCCGCCATTGCGCAGCGTCGAAGCCACGTTCGCTGATGGATGCTACCGCAGCCGATTCCAGTGCTTCTTCCTCGTTCATCGGTGGCAGGATGCCCGGTAGCCGCGATGCCAGCATGGATTTGCCGGTTCCAGGCGGACCGATGAACAGTAACGAATGTCCGCCGGCGGCGGCGATCTCCAGCGCGCGCTTGGCTTGATGCTGGCCGCGAACTTCGTTCAAATCGTCGTAATGCGGGATCTGATCCGTAAGTTGCGAAACATGCGGCATCAGCCGTTGCTGCCCCAAAAGGTGTGCGCACACATCCAGCAGATGCCGTGCACCGAGTACTGGGGCATCAGACACCAGTGCAGCTTCATCGGCGTTATCAGACGGCACCAGCAAAGTGCGGCCCGCGGCGCGGGTCTTCAGCGCTGCCGGCAAGGCGCCGCGCACCGGACGCAATTCGCCGGACAACGACAGCTCACCGAGGAATTCCAGCTCGCGCAAGGTTTCCGCCGGCAACTGCCCGGACGCGGCGAGGATGCCGAGTGCGATCGGCAGATCGAAACGTCCACCTTCCTTGGGCAAGTCGGCAGGCGCCAGGTTCACGGTGATCTTGCGTGCCGGAAAATCGAAGCGTGAATTGATGAGCGCACTACGCACGCGATCCTTGCTTTCGCGCACTGCCGCTTCCGGCAGTCCTACGATGGCGAGCGCCGGCAAGCCGCTGGACATGTGGACTTCGACCGTGACTTCCGGTGCATCCACGCCTGCCTGGGCGCGGCTATGAATCGTTGCAAGCATGAGGCCCGATTCCTCCCTGATCGGTGGTGAAGAGATATAAAGATCTGGATTATTTTTTGTTTTGCTCGTCGTGGCCTTCGAGCGCCGCTTCCAGTTCCTTGAGACGTGCGGCCAGTTCCTCGAGCCGTTCGCGGGTGCGTGCCAGCACGGTCTGCTGCACGTCGAATTCCTCGCGGGTGACCAGCTCGAGCTTGCCCAACCCTGCTTGCAGCACGCTGCGGAAATTGCGTTCCGCTTCGGCTTTCAGGTCCCGCAAACCGGCCGGCACCGCTTCCGCGAGCTTCTTTGCCAGATCGTCAAGCATCTTGGGATCCAGTGCCATCGCCGCCACCTTGGCCAGTTAAACCGGGACTCAGTATATATGTCGCACAGCACTATCCCAACCGGTGCTAGACTTTAGGCGCCCTGCAGCCATGACAACCCCCTGAATTCGAGGACGTTATAGTGATGAAGATGGTGAGCGCCGTGATCAAGCCCTTCAAACTCGACGATGTGCGTGAAGCCTTGTCAGACTTGGGGGTGCAGGGCATCACGGTCACCGAGGTCAAGGGTTTTGGGCGGCAGAAAGGGCACACCGAGTTGTATCGGGGTGCCGAGTATGTAGTGGATTTCCTGCCCAAGATGAAGATCGAATTGGCAGTGCCGGATGAGTTGCTGGACCGGGTCATCGAGGCCATCACCAATGCTGCCCGCACCGGCAAGATCGGTGACGGCAAGATTTTTGTCACCAGCCTGGAACAGGCGATCCGCATCCGCACCGGCGAGACCGATGCCGAAGCACTGTGAAAGAGGCGATGTCATGTATCGACACATTATCTGTTTATTGATAACCGCGTTGCTGGCCGGCAGCGTGCTGGCCGATTCACCGATCTACAAGTGGGTGGATAAAGACGGTCATGTGCACTACAGCACGGTACCGCACAGCTCGGATGCCAAACCCATCAATGTTACGAACTCGGCACAAGGACTGGCACCCGCCGCGGGCACCGTGGCTGGATCAGCTGCCGCGGACAAATTGATGCCACAGATCTCAGCGACCGATTCCGCCGCCTGCAAGGCCGCGAAACAGAAACTCAGCCAGTACATGAGCGCCGATGTGCTCTATACGACCACACCGGATGGCAAGCAGAAGAAGCTTTCCCAGGATGAACAAGCCAAGATAGTACAACGTGCACGCAATGACGTGACCGTGGCGTGCACGCCGCAGGAGCCGCCGACATGATGCGCGCTGCGCTGTCGCTGAGTGTCTGTGCCGGGCTGCTGCTGTTGGCTAACGTACAGGCCGACACCGTCTATCGCTGGGTGGATGCGCAGGGCCATGTCCATTACAGCCAGACGCCCCCGCCCAATTCCAAAGCCGGTGCCAAGGCGGTGGATATCACGCCGCCGCCACCGGACCAGACTTCGCTCGCACAGACCCAGGATATGGAACAGACGGTGACTGACAAACAGCAGGCACAACAGGCGCTCGCGGCGAAAGCCAAACAGGAAGCCGACAAAAAAGCACAAAAGCAGAAGGCCTGCGAAGCTGCCCGTCAACGCGTGCAGCGCTACGATGAAGTGAACCGGGTGGCGCACAAGGACAAGAACGGCAACGTGGTGTATGACAGCGGTGACGATCTGGTCAAATTGCGTCAGCAGGCACAGGAACAGGCCGACAAGATCTGCGCGGCCGCTTCGGGTTAAGCCGCACTTTCACCTGCAGCCAAATAAAGTCACCTGCCCGGTAACGCTTCCCGCAGGAACGGTGGCAAGGCAAAGGCTGCGGCATGGATATCCGCATCGTAATAACGGGTGTCAAAACCGCGCTGCTCCGCGGCGTCGCGACGGAATTCCGGAATCGCTCCATCCTTGCAAGCCAGAGTCGCCGACCACCAGCCCGATGGGTAGGTGCACTGCGGAAACAGCAGTGTCCTGATATCCGGATAGCCGGCCTTTTTCAACTCCTTGTGCATCCCGGTGATGATCGGCAGATACAGCAGCGGTGATTCGCTCTGTTGCACGATCAATCCACCCGGGCGCAAGGCGCGCCGGCATTCCTTATAGAAGGATGCAGAGAAAAGGCCTTCGGCCGGTCCTACCGGGTCGGTGCTGTCGACGATCACCACATCCAGACTGCCGGCCTTGGCATCCTTGATCCACTTGATGGCATCGTCGAAATGAAAACGGGCGCGCGGATCGCCGTTGGCAGCGCACAGTTCCGGGAAGTATTCCTCAGACAGACGTGTGACCCGCTCGTCAATCTCGGCCTGAGTCACACGCTCGACTTCCGGGTGTTTGAGCACTTCCTGCAGGGTCCCGCAATCACCGCCCCCCACGATCAGTACCTCTTTCGGTGCCGGGTGCGTAAACAGCGCCGGGTGCGCCATCATCTCGTGATACACGAAGTTGTCGCGGTCGGTGAGCATGATGCAGCCGTCGATGACCATCAGCGTGCCGAAGCTCTCGGTCTCGTAGATCTCGATCTTCTGGTATTCGGTCTGCTCCGCATGCAGCCGGCGGGCACCCTTGAGCGAGAGCGCGACGCCCTCTTCGGGCGCAACCTCGGTGAACCAGCTGTGGTCGAGTGGCATGACGATCTCCTGGACAGTGAAGCGCCAGTATAACCCGGGGTAAAAACCTCTTTTATATTGCTGCCGCTTGCCGTACGCTTGCGCCGTTTTCGACCACCCTTGCGCGGAGCCCACCATGAGCCAGAACCCGATCCAGGATGCCCGCGAGATATTCAATATCCAGCGCTGGGGGGACGGTTATTTCGACATCAACGATACCGGGCATGTGGTGGTGTTCCCGACCCGGCGTCGCGAGGATGGCTCGGTAGACCTGCATCGGCTCGCGACCGAAGTCAGCAAGCATGGGCTCAACCTGCCGGTGCTGTTCCGCTTCGGCGACATCCTGCGCGATCGTGTCGACCGGCTCTGCGATGCCTTCGCCAAGGCCATGGAATATCACGAGTACAAGGCCGGTTACACCGCCGTCTACCCCATCAAGGTCAACCAGCAGCGCACCGTGGTGGAAGACATCCTGCGCCACGGCGAAGGTCGGGTCGGTCTCGAAGCCGGCAGCAAACCCGAGCTGATGGCGGTGCTGGCGTTCGCACCGGCTGGCGCCACCATCGTCTGCAACGGCTACAAGGATCGCGAATACCTGCGTCTGGCCCTGATCGGTCAGCAGCTCGGACACCGCGTCTATATCGTGGTCGAAAAGATGTCGGAACTGGACCTGCTGCTGCGGGAAGCCGCCGACATCGGCGTGAAACCCACCATTGGCATCCGGGTTCGCCTCACCCATACCGGTCGCGGCAAGTGGGAACACACCGGCGGCGAGAAATCCAAATTCGGCCTGTCCACCGGCCAGATCCTGGAAGCAGTGGACCGTTTACGCGGCGCGGGGATGCTGAACTCGCTGCAACTGCTGCATTTCCATCTCGGCTCGCAGATCGCCAACATCCGCGACGTGCAACGCGGCATGCTGGAAGCAGGACGCTGTTTCGCGGAACTGGCTGAACTCGGTGTCAACGTGCGCGTCATGGACGTGGGTGGCGGTCTGGGTGTGGATTATGAGGGCACCCGCTCACGCAGTTCCTGCTCGATGAACTACAGCGTGGAACAATACGCCAACACCATCGTGCGCTCGCTGTGGGAGATCTGCGAAGAATACGAACTACCGCACCCCAGCATCATCACCGAATCGGGTCGCTCCATCACCGCACATCACGCGGTGATGGTGACGGAAGTCGTCGACTACGAATCGATCCCGGACAAGCCGTTAACGGCACCTGACCTGGAAGATCCGCAGATATTGACGGACTTGTGGGACGATTACGAAAATGCCGACGGCCGGCCATTGCTGGAAGTCTATCAGGACGCCCTGTACTGGAACGGAGAAGCGCAGGCCATGTATATACATGGTTTGCTGACGCTGGAACAACGGGCGCGTGCCGAACAGATCTACCACGCGATCTGCCGCCGGGTCCGCGATGGCCTGAAACCTTCCACGCGCGCGCAGAGCGAGACCATTTTCGAGATCGACGAGAAACTCGCCGACAAGTACTTCTGCAACTTCTCGGTATTCCAGTCGCTGCCGGATGTGTGGGCCATCGATCAGGTGTTCCCGATCATGCCCGTGCACCGCCTTATCGAGCCACTCACGCAACGTGCGATACTGCAGGATCTCACCTGCGATTCCGACGGCCGTATCGAACAATATATCGACGAGGAAGAACTGGAAGCGACCATGCCGGCGCACGCCATGCGCGCGGGCGAACCGTATTACCTCGGTTTCTTCATGATCGGTGCGTATCAGGAAATCCTCGGCGACATGCACAACCTGTTCGGCGACAGCGATTCGGTGAACGTGGAACTCGATTCCGATAACGGTTACCGGCTGGTCAAACCCGAGCAGGGCGACACCGTAGAAGACGTACTGCGCTACGTGCATTTCGAACCCAACGATCTGCTGGCGCGTTATCGCAACAAGATCGACGCAGCCACTTCCGTTGACCCGCACCAGCGCGCGCAATTCCTCAAGGAACTGGAAGAAGGTCTGAAGGGTTATACCTACCTCGAAAAGTGATGTAATTACAAATATGAGTGCGCACATGAAAACCGGTTTCATCGGACTCGGCGCCATGGGTTATCCCATGGCACTCAATTTGCACAAGGCAGGCTTGCTTGCCGCGGTGTTCAACCGCACACAGGCGAAAGCCCATACGCTGGCAAACGAAACCGGTTGTATCGCCAGCAAGAAGATTGCCGAATTGGCTGCACTCTGCGATGCGGTGGTAATTTGCGTCTCGGCGGATCGTGATGTCCTGGAAGTGACAGATGTGCTGGCGGGAAACCTCAAGTCCGGTGCATTGGTGATCGATTGCTCGACGGTAAGTGCGGAGACGGCACGCGAAGCGGCGACGCGTCTGGCACAACACCGGATCGATTTCCTGGATTGCCCGGTCTCCGGTGGCACCGAAGGCGCCAAACACGGCACGCTCGCCATGATGTGTGGCGGCGAAGAAACCGCCTTTCAGCGTGCGCAACCGATCCTGAATGCGCTCGGCAAACGCGTTGTGCGTCTGGGTTCAGCCGGCGCCGGGCAGGCCACCAAGGCCGTGAACCAGATCGCCGTCGCCGGCATCGCCCAGGCCGTGACCGAGGCGCTCGCGTTTGCCGAAGCTCAGGGTTTGCCGCTGGATCAGGTCATCGAAGTGGTCGGCAGTGGCGCGGCCGGTGCCTGGTTTCTGACCCACCGCGGCCCCAGCATGGTGCGCGGACAATACCCCCTCGGTTTCAAGGTGACATTGCACGACAAGGACCTGGGCATCGTGCAGCAGATGGCCGCGGCTCATGGCGTACAGCTCCCGGTGGTGGAGATGACCCGCGTCCACTACCGGCGCCTGATTCAGGACGGTCACGGCGACGAAGACATCTCCGCATTATTTCGTCTCAAACACGCACTATTCACCAAACCCGGTTAAATAAGCCCGAGGCCGGCGGTTTGTGCGAAACTGATACGCATGACCAAAGTCCGTGACGATAACCCGGAATTTTTCCTGCCGGATTTCTGTTCCGCTCCCATCGTACTGGTGGTGGTACTGATCGCAGAACTCACTGCGTTCGTGCTGGTAATCGCCCGACACCTGCCTGATGAAGGGACCGTGCTATGGCTGGATCTGGCGCGGATCTCATTGTTCCTGCAATGGATCGCGCTCAGCAGCGCCGCCGTGCTGTGTCTCGCCCGCAAACCGCTGGCGCGTATCCCGCAACGGTTCGCGGCGCTCACAAGTTATGGACTGTTGCTTGCTGTCACTGGAGTACTCAGCGAAATCGCCTTTCAGCTTTCCAATTACACCGGTATCGGCCACGAGTTGCTGCCGTCTAGTCACGCCGGCTTCGTGACTCGCAACCTGATCGTGTGCGCGATCATCAGCGCATTGATGCTGCGTTACTTCTATATCCAGCACCAATGGAAACGCAACGTGCAGCGCGAAGCGCGCTCCCGTATCGAAGCGCTGCAGGCACGCATCCGCCCGCATTTCCTGTTCAACAGCATGAACACCATCGCGTCCCTGATCCGTGGCCGGCCGGAACTTGCCGAACGTGCAGTCGAAGATCTCGCCGACCTGTTTCGTGCCAGTCTCACCGAGAGCGCCGATGTCGCATTGAGAGAAGAGGTGGCGCTCACCAGACAGTATCTGGATATCGAAGCACTCCGTCTTGGAGATCGGTTGCGGGTGAGTTGGCAGATCGATGCACTGCCGATGGACGCGCGTCTGCCACGTCTGACCTTGCAGCCGCTGCTGGAGAATGCGATTTACCACGGTGTCGAGATGCTGGCGGCAGGCGGCGAAGTCGAGATTGCAGGTCACCTGCAGGATGCCATGCTGCAGATCACGATCCGCAATCCATTACCGGCCGAAGGCATACCCCGTCGGCATGGTAACCAGATGGCTCTGGAAAACGTTCGTGAACGTCTGGCGCTGGCCTGGCCGGGACGTGCCAATGTCGGAGTGGACAGTTCCGATACGCATTTCCGGGTATCCATACAACTCCCCTACGAGCCGCTCTCGCCATGAACATCGTGATCGTGGATGACGAAGCCCCGGCACGCGCACGCTTGCGGGAACTGCTGCGCGACATCCCCGATTGCAGTGTGGTCGGGGAAGCTGCCAACGGACGCGAAGCCTTGGACCTGTGGGAACAGACCCAACCCGACGCGATGCTGCTGGATATCCGCATGCCGGTCATGGATGGCCTGGAGACTGCGCGTCACCTGGCAACGATGGACAAACCGCCGGCGGTGATCTTCACCACCGCATTCGATGAATTCGCGGTGGCCGCTTTCGATACCCACGCCATTGCCTATCTGCTCAAGCCGGTGCGCCGCGAGAAACTTGCCGCTGCGCTCAACAATGCAGGTCACCTCAACCGGGTGCAACTCACTCAACTTGTAAATCAGCGCGGTAAGGAAGCACGCCGCCATTTGTGTGCGCGATTGCGTGACAAGCTGCATGTGGTCGCGGTGGAAAATGTGCAGTGTTTCATCGCCGAACAGAAGTACATCACGGTGTGTCATACCGGCGGCGAATTGCTGATCGACGAGGCGCTCAAGGATCTGGAACAGGAGTTTGCCGGGCGCTTCCTGCGTGTACACCGCAACGCACTGGTGGCGCTTTCCTATATAGAGAGTCTCGACAAGCTCGACGAAGGGCATTTCAACGTGCGCTTGCGCGGGCGGGCCCAGCCGGTCGAGGTCAGCCGGCGACTGGCAGCGGAAGTACGGGAACGCTTGCGTACCGGCCGCTGATAGCGCCTGCTTCCTGCTAACATGCACATCCATTTGCTTGTCGTGCCGACGCCTTGAAGCACTCTTCATTACGCATCGCTACCCGTAAAAGCGCGCTCGCCTTGTGGCAGGCAGAGCATGTGGCAACACGTCTGCGCATACTGGATCCTGAGCGTGCGGTGGAACTGGTGCCACTCAGTACCCAGGGTGATCGCAACCAGCAGGATTCGCTGGCCAACATCGGTGGCAAGGGGCTGTTCATCAAGGAACTGGAACTCGCGTTGGCTGAAGGCCACGCCGACCTCGCTGTGCACTCCATGAAGGATGTGCCGGCTGAGCTGCCGGACGGATTCACGATCGCGGCGGTCCTGGAACGCGAAGATCCCCGCGATGCCTTTATCGCCGTGCACCATACCTCCTTCGCCACCCTGCCGGAGGCAGCACGGGTCGGCAGTTCCAGCCTGCGCCGCCAGTGCCAGTTGTTGCACCGGCGTCCGGACCTGAACGTATTGCCGTTACGCGGCAACGTGGATACCCGGCTGCGCAAACTCGCGGCGGGCGAATACGACGCGATCATCCTGGCGGTGGCAGGCTTGAAGCGGCTGGGCCTGGCGGACAACATCACCGCAATCCTGGACACGCAGACCAGTCTGCCGGCTATCACCCAGGGTGTAATCGGCATCGAATGCCGGATCGAGGACACTATTAACCGCGAACTCGTCACCCGTCTCAACCACGCTCCGACCTGGCAACGCAGTCTGGCGGAACGTGCCTTGAATCGCGCGCTCAGCGGGAGTTGCGTGGTGCCGCTGGCCGGTTATGCGGAACTGGACGGTGAACAGTTGCACTTGCGAGGACGGGTCGGGATGCCGGATGGCAGCCGGATGATCGAAGGCGAAATCAGCGGTCCGGCTGTCCAGGCGGAAACGCTTGGGCGTACACTCGCCGAAGACATGCTGGCTCGGGGCGCCGGTGAGGTATTGCGTCATGTTGCGGGACGGTGAATATGGCTGCACGACCACTTAAAGGAGCGGGTATCGTCATCACGCGCCCGGCGCATCAGGGTGAAGTACTCAAATCCAGACTGGAAGCCAAAGGCGCCCAGGTCCTGCATTTTCCGAGCATAGAGATTGCGGCGGTGGCCCGCTCCGCAGAACTGGGCGCCTGCCTGGACCGGTTGGATCGCTATCACTACGCGATTTTCATCAGCCCCAATGCAGTCGAATACGCTGCCGGCCTGACAGATCTCGCGGCCCTGCCGGAAAAACTCAAAGTCGCTGCCATCGGT
>JBOIBL010000060.1:0-6557 GCA_050739495.1 Gammaproteobacteria bacterium
AGCCGGTATATACCGAAGCATTGGTATACGCACCGCAGGACCCGGAATTAACCTGCGCACTCGCGGAACTGCTGGTGGAAATGGGACGTGCGGATGAAGCTGTCGCGCTGCTCGATACGGCGCAAGCCATCAGCGGTCATAGTTCAGATATCGACTATTACCGGGGCATCGCGCAGATCACGCTTGGACAATTCAAGGTTGCGGAAACATCGTTCCGTCAGGCGATTACCCAGACGCCGGATTTTTACCATGCCTACGTGCACCTGACCGCAACCACAAAAATCGGGCTCGTTGATCCCATCTATCCATATCTTGAAAATGCTGCCCACAGTGCTCATCTCGAAACAGCAGAGCAGCAAGTCAATGCGCATTTTTCGCTCGGCAAAATCTTGCAGGATAATCGGGAATATGATCATGCCTTCGAACATTTCAATATCGGTAATCGTGCCTGCCGGACATTGCGGCCTTATTCGCATTCGCAGCAGTTGAAACAGGCTGCTGCCCTGGAAAACGGTCTGAACAAGGATTTCATCAACAGCATGCGCCCGTACGGCAATCAGACCGATCTGCCGGTATTCATCGTTGGCATGCCCCGTTCCGGCACCACCCTGACCGAACAGATACTCGCACGTCATCCGACTGTTCATTCCGGCGGGGAAATGGTGTTGTTGCATAACATTCTGCGCCGCCAGCTTGGTCAACAGTACCGGCGGGAACTTGCTGCCGGTTTGTTGGGCCTCGATACCGCCACATTCTCCGGCATCGCAACCGAACTCATATCCGGCTTGCAACGACAGGCTAATGATGCACTCCGCATGACCGACAAGATGCCGTCCAACTTTTTGCTCACCGGCTGGCTACATGCCCTGCTCCCCAATGCCCGGATCATTCACTGCCGGCGTGATCCACTCGATACCTGTGTCTCCTGCTACACCACACTCTTTAACCGTGGCCATGAGTTCAGCAATGACCTGAACGACCTGGGTCTCTATTACCGCGTATATCTGGACATGATGGCGCGCTGGCGAGCGTTACTGCCCGCGGATCGCCTGCTTGAAATCGACTATGAAAGCCTGGTCGCCGACCCGGAGCCGATAGTGCGCAATCTGCTGGATTTCATCGGTCTTCCCTGGCACCAGGACTGTCTCGATTTCGGCAAGACCAGCAAGACGGTGCAGACCGCCAGCGTGCTGCAAGTCCGCCAGCCTCTGTATGCCTCTTCCGTAGGGCGCTGGCGACACTACGCATCACACCTGGCTCCATTGCGCACTGCACTTGGTCTTTCCGGGTAAGTTATAATTCCAGAGCTTGCATCTTCATCAAGTCGAGGGTAACGCCAGTCATGACCGATTCTTCCACCTCCCTGGAACAAGCCATCAGCGCCGCCAGAGGCGGCGATGTCGAGAACCTGCGCAACGTATTGCAAATGCTGGTCACAGCCCGCATCAAGGTACTGCTGAACAAACCATGGGATGGCATATCGCAGCCGGAACCCGATACTCGCATGCTGTTCGTCAGTGACGGCAAGAATGAGCAACAACCAATGCTCGCCCTCTTCACAAGCGACGCATTCGCGAGCGAGTTCCAGGCTGGTGATAATCCATTCATTCATATTGTCGAAGTAGATGCCAGGCTTGCAATTCATCGCGTGGAACCCGGAACCGGGATAATGATCAATCCGAATTCGGACTTGAGTTTCCGCATCACGCCCGAATTGGCAAAAACATTGCGCGATGAAATCGACAAGCAGCTTAAAACGATCATCAAGGCCAGGAGCCAGGCATAACCATGCAACCAGCCCAACAAGATAACGCTGCTTTGGCGGCACTCAAACGAGAGATGGACGAAGCGGCTGATGCATTGACAGCCGGCGATCTGGCGCGCGCAGCTACCACAGTCAAATCACTCCTGACCAAGGCGCCGTCAGAACACAAGGTCCTACAACTTGCCGCAACGATCGCACTTGCTCAGAATCAGCCTATTGTCGCTGCCGATTATTACAGACGGGCACTGTCCGTATGCCGCATGCCGCTTGACGCGGCACGCACTCTGCATGGGCTGGGAATTGCTCTGAGGGCTAGCGGGGATCTAGCCTCATCATGCGAAGCCTTCAAACGCGCCAGTCAGGCCAATAAAGGCAACTTGCTCAGTATCCTGGAATGGGCCAAGACGTTAAATCAATTCGCGGGCGCCGATCCTTTGAGAAGTTCCGAGATGCACACTGAAGCAGAGCGCATCTTACAGGATGCAAGAAAGAGTTTCCCGGACGACCCTCGTCCAACCACTGAACTCGGAATAACCCTTATCGGCGACAATCGTCAGGCCGAAGCAGTGTCATTGTTTGACGAAGCTCTGGCTAAAAGCCCGAAGTTTGCGCCGGCGCTATTTAACCGCGGTGTCGCGCTTACTATGCTGGGGCGGATAAATGAAGCCGAACGAGATTTTGAGCAAACCTTGCAACTCGAACCTAGCATGGAAGTGTATTACACCTTTTCGAATTTGCATAAGTTTACCGAAGATGACCCATGGCTAGAACGTCTCGTCCAGCGCTCCAAACATCCTTTACAGGGTGACGCGAAAGCTGATATAGAGTTTGCATTAGGAAAAGCTTACGAAGGTATCAAGGACTACGAAAAAGCTTTTACTCACCTGGAGCTCGGGAATCGCGAGAAACGCGGCACCATCGAATACAACATCCTCCATGACAAAACGCGTGTCGAACAGATAATCGCTCTATTCACCAAAGATTTTTTTGAGCGGTTCTGCGGCAAAACCAGCAGTGATACCCGTCCAATTTTTATTCTCGGCATGCCGCGATCTGGAAGCACACTTATAGAACAGATGCTTGCATCCCACCCCGAGGTCAATGCCGGCGGCGAACTACCATACATGTTGAGCATTGCCAGGGAAATTGGCGCTTCATGGGAAGTCAGAAAGGAGAATTTTCTGGCCGATGATCAGGCGATGATCAATGATCTGCAACAAGGTGCTGATATCTATGCAAAGCACACCGGCGAACTGCACACCGAAGGACATCGCTTTACAGACAAGTTACCTGGAAATTTTCAATTCATCGGTCTCATCCGCCTCATGTTTCCGAATGCGAAAATTATAAATGCGCATCGCGACCCGGTGGACACTTGCCTCTCGTGTTACAAGAAAAAATTATTCCAGACCGCTGTCCCATACAGCTTTGATCTCGCCGAGCTTGGAAATTACTATAATCTGTATCAACTGCTGATGCAGCACTGGCACAAAGTGTTGCCGGATTACGTCCTCGACGTCGAATATGAGAACCTGCTTGAGGATACTGAACAAGAATTGCGCCGGATTTTGTCGTTCTGCGAACTGGAATTCGATCCAGCCTGTTTGGAGTTTTACAAACTGGAGCGCACGGTCAGGACCGCCAGCGTATTACAGGTCCGCAAACCGATATATAAAGATTCAGTGAAGCGCTGGAAGAATTACGAACCCTATTTGACCCCGCTTCTCCAGGTCCTTGGCGATCCGGGCAAAGGCTGAGAAATTGAATCTCCCGGAATCACTATTATCCGGCTGGTGTTCGGAGAGTGTTCGCTACTTTCTCGCGCATCCATCCCAACTGTTCTGTGGGTGGTGTCTCAGCGAAGAAACTCAATGCTATATGCTTTCCAAATGACGATACTTGGTGAAACCAGCCAGCCGGCAAGAACAACATCTCATTTGGTTCCAATGTGAAATCGATACGAGCATCTTCAGCTTTGGCATAGAGCGGAAATTTGTCGTGTTCTGGATTAAATGCATCAAGCCTGCAGACATGTGGCATATTGTTCAAATCCGCATACTTGATGATGCCGTTCGCTTGTATATCCAGCACTCTCCCCCGGACGTAAAGATTGTTCGCTTGTTCAGGAGGGAAAATAGTAAACCGTTTTTTGCCCTCCACTACCGTATAAAGGTTGTCATTGAAATCGTGATGTAACGGTGTGACTATCGGGGTCCGACTATTCCCCATCCATAAGTTTACACATCTCAATAGTAAATCTTTGAAAAGATATGGGATCGAATAATCACCGATCAACTGTAAAGCTGGCGGCTCAAGCGCGCGATTATCTTTCAGATTTTGAAGATTAAGATACAGCGTGTTGTCGCCATCTGCCGTATCCATGACTTTAGCGAGAAAATCACGGAACACCATCGGGCCGTATCCTGAATTCTCGGGCTCAAACACATCATCACTGCGTCGCTTCTGAACCAGCACGGTTTGGGATCCAGCCTTGTAACGCAGGTAGTCGTTGGTCCACAGATTAGTCCGCCAACCGATGTCCGCAAGATCCTTAAATCTTATAACTACAGGTTTACGCACAGTGAAGTAGTGAAGATAGAAATCACTTAGAGAGACAGGATGATCAAGGCGATCGATGGTATTTCTGGAAATCATGTCACATCCGGTTGCCGAATCATCGTGAAAAACAGTGGTACGAGCTCTGCTCTGCTTCAATTAAAAATATCACTTTGAAAGCGAAGCGTCGTGAAATGGTGCCCCGAACAGGAGTTGAACCTGTGACCTTCCCCTTAGGAGGGGGACGCTCTATCCAACTGAGCTACCGGGGCATATGCACACACTAACGCCGCTGACTCAAACCATCCATAGTGCACCTGCCTGCCCGGCCATGCCTGTCCGGGCGTTCAGCCGGACGCGAGCGGTGCTCGCGTAAATATCGCAGCTTTACCCAAATGAGCTACCGGGGCAATCATTTGGGCTCGCTATCGGCAGCAATATAATGGCAGGCATTCAGGCATGACAAGCGCATGATATGACTCTCTTAAACGGCAAAGCCGGGCGTCAGCCCGGCTTGCTTGAGCCATTATGGTGGTGGAGCGGAGGAGGATCGAACTCCCGACCTTCGCATTGCGAACGCGACGCTCTCCCAGCTGAGCTACCGCCCCAGAAGCCGCGCAATTCTAGCATCTCAGGTATAAACAGCGCCAGCATCACCCTCTAAATTCAGGGGTTCGTGGCGCAACTATAGAGCAAAAAATGGTCATCTGATACCCTTTCGCCTTATCAGAGAGGAGCTGGATTTTACTGCGTTTTGAACCGGGCAGTCTGGCTCGGATTCAGGTTTCAGGACGGTGTTCCAGGTTCTTCGCCATTTGCTTTTGCGCACTGCACTTTAAAGTGCCATATAACGTCAACTCCCAGGGGTTCCAAGAGTGTCGAAATTTTCCATCGTGTTTCAGGCTTTCTGCATAGCCGCGATTCTTTCTGCCGTAGGCCCGAGTGCTACGGCCGCTGTTTCTGCGCACAATCGGTTGCCCTTGTTTGTACCAGACCAGGTGCTGGTGAAATACAAAACACTGGACAAGGCCGCACGGGTGCTGGCAAGACTGGGGGTAACGTCGGCGCAGGAGCAGCGCTTCGTCGCCGGCGAATCCCGGCTTTCGCTGATCCAGCTTTCAGGCCACGCCGATGTGCTCGCAACTATCCGTACTCTGCGGGCCAGCGGACTGGTGGAATACGCCGAGCCAAACTATTACCGGTATCCGTTTGCAAGTACTGCAACTTGCAATGCAGCGATTGTGACAAATCATTCCGAGGATAGCGGCCAGCCCTGCACTACGCCGGATGATCCCGATATCAGCAATGACTGGTTTATCAATAACATGGGCAATTCAGCCGGCACCGCTACTGCAGGAGCGGACATGAACCTGCTCGCGGCATGGGGGGTGTTGCAGAATAGCGATGATGTAAAGGTCGCGATTATCGATGACGGGTTCGACCTCGCCAATCGGGATCTGGCCTTTGATAGTTCCGGCGTAAACTGTGTCGGCAGCAGTGCGTGCACCGGAACAGCTGCAGCAACCAAGACTGATGGCAGCGAAGATCACGGCACTTTTGTATCCGGCACGCTGGCAGCGACCGGCGACAATCTCTTGGGCACAGCTGGCGTTACCTGGCATACCGACCTTTTACCCATCAAGAGCGATCTCACGGTGGCGTCCATCGCAAATGCCACCAGATATGCGGTGGACCATGGCGCCAAGATCATCAATGAAAGCTTCGGCGGCGCGACGCCGTCGAATACCGAATACGATGCACTGAATTACGCGCTCCAGCATAATGTGCTTGTCGTGGTTGCTGCCGGCAACAACGATTCAAACAACGATCGTGCCGGCGGTGCGTATCCCGCCAACTACGCTGGAGACACCGTATTATTTCCGAAAGAAGACAGTAGCGGCAACCCGATTCCCGGCGCCACCACCACCAAACCCGGATTACCCAACGTCGTCGCTGTCGGTGCCACCGACTCCAACGATCAACTGACGTCCTGGAGCCAATGGGGTTCCTTCAACGTGGAGCTGCTGGCGCCCGGTCAGGATATTTTCGCTACCCAGCGCGGGGGCGACGGCAGCACCACTTCCGTGAGCGGAACATCCTTCTCCACGCCTTTGACCAGTGGCGTGGCGGCGCTGGCCGCGGAAATTCTCCTCAAGTCAGCGCCAGCAAGCCCATTCGATTACCACACCGTCAAGGCGCAGTTGCTGGCTGGCACCGATCCCGGTGCCTATAACAC
>JBOIBL010000061.1:0-3063 GCA_050739495.1 Gammaproteobacteria bacterium
GTCAGTTACAAACTGGATGTAAACGGCAAGAACCATGAGATCGGCGCGGTCTCGATGGGCAATCCGCATGCCATCCTGGATGTGCCGGATGTCGATATCGCCCCGGTCGCGGAACTGGGTCCCAAGATCGAACACCACCTGCGTTTCCCGAAACGCACCAACGTCGGCTTCGCACAATGGCTGGACCGCGGCCGGATGCGGCTGCGGGTATTCGAGCGCGGCACCGGCGAGACCCTGGCCTGCGGCACCGGCGCCTGCGCAGCGGTGGTGTGGGGACGGCTGTCCGGCTGGCTGGATGAACAAGTGGTCGTGGAGCTTGCCGGTGGCCAGCTCGTGATAAGCTGGCAGGGCGAAGGGCAACCCGTATGGATGAGCGGCCCGGCTAACCGAGTATATGACGGACACACAAATCCATGAGCATTGAACGCAAAACCGGGGTACACGATCTGGCCGACACCGAACAAACGGTGCTGGATTATCTGCAGACGCACCCTGATTTCTTCGAATCGCACACCGACGTGCTGATCCGGCTCAAGGTTCCGCATCCGAGCGGTCACGCGGTCTCGCTGATCGAGCGTCAGGTCGAAGTGCTGCGCCAGCAGCACCGTCAGGCGGAACGCAAACTCGTGGACCTGATCGAGGTTGCACGCGCCAACGATTCGCTGATCGAACGCATCCATCAGCTCGCCACTGCCTTGCTCGAGACCAACACGCTGCCGGAACGCTTGTACGCGCTGGCGGAAGAACTGCGTAACCGTTTCGGCGCCGATGAAGTCACCCTGTTCCTGTTCGATACCCGCAAGCTCACCGATGACGCCGGACCGGCGCGCTGGTTGCGACCGGATGATGACGGGCTGGATCAGTTCCGTGAATTTCTCAAGGTCGGCAAACCGCATTGCGGCCGTCTGCGTGCACCGCAACTGGAGTTCCTGTTCGGCGATCAAGCCGAACGCATCAGCTCCGCAGCGCTGGTGCCGCTGGGCGACCACGGCAAACTCGGTTTGCTGGCGGTCGGCAGCCATGAAGCCGAACGTTTCAGCCCGACCCTGGGCACTGCCTTCCTGGTGCGCATCGGTGAACTTGTCGCGGCGGCCATCCGGCCGCTGTTGCCGGCGTGAGCCTGACACTCGAAGCCTGGCTGCAACGTTTCTATAGTCATCTCTCGCACGAGCGGCGTTTGTCGCCGCATACCTCTGCCGCTTACCAACGCGATCTGACCCAGTTTCACCGTTATTGCCTGCAACAAGGCGTCACGGATTGGGATGCGGTGGACCTGCATCTGGTGCGCGCGTTCGCTGCCTCGCGACATCGCGGCGGGCTGTCACCGCACAGCGTGCAACGCTTGCTGGCCGCGATCCGCGCGTTCTACAACTATCTGCTGCGCGAAGGTGCGGCGCGCAACAACCCCGCCAACGAGGTGCGCGCACCCAAGGCTGCCAAACGGTTGCCGGAAACCCTGGATGCCGATCAGATGGCGCGCTTGCTGGAGATCCCCGGCGACGATGCAGCAGCGGTGCGCGATCGCGCGGTGATGGAGTTGCTGTATTCGTCGGGCTTGCGACTGGCGGAATTGATTTCCGTAAACCTCAACGACATCAATCTTGCCGATGCCACCGTTACGGTCACCGGCAAGGGTTCCAAGACCCGGATTGTGCCGGTCGGCCGTCAGGCCCAGCAGACGATCGCCGCGTGGCTCAAGGTTCGCGCCGAACTTGCCAAACCAGACGAGGTCGCGCTGTTCGTCGGCCCGCGCGGCGGACGTCTGAGTCCGCGCAGCCTCCAGGCGCGGGTACGGCAGCTGGGCCGGGCGCAGGGCATTCAACAGAATGTATATCCGCATCTGTTCCGGCATTCCTTCGCCAGCCATCTGCTGGAATCCAGCGGGGATCTGCGCGCAGTGCAGGAGCTGCTGGGACACGCCAATATCAGTACCACTCAGGTCTATACCCACCTTGATTTCCAGCACCTGGCCCGCATATACGATCAGGCCCACCCGCGTGCCAAGAAGAGTAAGGAGTGAGGGGTTAGGAGTAAAATCTCCGGGCATTGATTCCCCCTGTATTTACTCTTTGACATCTGGGCCCTCACCGTCTTCCTGACAGCGGCGATAGAGTACCGGGCAGTCATCATTCGATAACGCATTTTTCGGGTAACAACACATGGATCAATTCCGCGGCACTACCATTCTCTCCGTGCGTCGCAATGGCGCTGTCGTTATCGGTGGCGACGGCCAGGTCACCATGGGTAACACGGTGATGAAACCCAATGCGAAGAAAGTACGGTTGCTGTACGACGGCAAGGTGCTGGCGGGCTTCGCCGGCGGCACAGCGGATGCTTTTACTTTATTCGAACGCTTCGAGGAAAAACTCAGCAAACACAGTGGCAACCTCACGCGTGCCGCAGTGGAACTCGCGAAAGACTGGCGCACCGACCGCATGTTGCGACGCCTGGAAGCGTTGCTGTGTGTGGCCGACAAGACCGCGTCATTCATCGTCTCCGGAAACGGCGACGTCATCGAACCGCAGGACGGCATGATGTCGATCGGTTCCGGTGGGCCATTCGCACAGGCCGCGGCCCGCGCACTGATAGAGAACACCGAACTCGATGCACGCAGCATCACCGAACGCGCACTCAACATCGCGGCGGATATCTGTATCTACACCAACCGCAATCTGACGATTGAGGAATTGAAGTGAAGATTTATGTGGGTTCCCGGCCGCTCTCGGCATCCTGCCTTTCGCGGCACTTGTGCATCCATGCACGTCGCACCCGCAGGTTGCACACTTTGTCACATCGCTGAAATTCCGGTTGATTGCCTTCCCGAATCGAGCATTAATCAATAAGGTATTCGAGAGACCCGTATGTATGAAATGACACCCAGAGAAATTGTCCAGGAACTCGACAAGCATATCGTCGGCCAGAACGCCGCGAAGCGTGCGGTCGCCATCGCGCTACGCAACCGCTGGCGCCGCATGCAGGTCGACCCTGCCCTGCGCAACGAGATCACCCCAAAGAACATCCTCATGATCGGTCCCACCGGCGTCGGCAAGACCGAGATAGCAC
>JBOIBL010000062.1:0-3425 GCA_050739495.1 Gammaproteobacteria bacterium
ACTATCCGAAGTACATGGATATGTTCGGCCCGAATCCGCGCAGCAAGCATGCACTACTCATGCTGACCGGCGCACATGATTTCACCAAAGCCAAGTTGATCACCGATGCCTTCGATTCGTACCTGCCGGCGTTCGCGCGACTGATCCCGATCCTGGTCAAGGACTACGACGGCCTGCCCACGAGCGATCCGTTGAAAGCAAAACTGGCCGGCCCGATCGGCGTGTTGCGACATTGGGATTATCGCTGGGGCATCGCCTCGATCCCGACTTCGGTCGCGGTGTTCTGGGGCGATACGTTGTGGAATGAGATCGCTGACGAAGCTCGTGCCAGTGGCCTCGATTCGCATACCTTCGTCATGCGCAACTACGATTACATCGCCGAAAAGGCCACACCGAAGGTGCGTCTCGAAGCGCTCGCCAAGGCGGTCGATAGACTCAAGACGGATTTCGGAACCTGGGGCGTGCCGTGGGGCGAAATCAACCGCTACCAGCGGCTTGACGATTCGATCCCCCCGCATTTCGACGACAGCAAACCCAGCATTGCGGTGCCGTTCACTTCCTCGCGCTGGGGTTCATTGGCCTCGTTCGGCGCGCACACCTGGCCCGGCACTAAAAAGTATTACGGCAACGATGGCAACAGCTTTGTCGCGGTGATCGAATTCGGCCCGAAGGTGAGTGCCCGCGCGATCCATGTCGGTGGCACCAGCGGTAATCCGAAGTCTCCGCATTTCACCGACCAGATTCCCCGTTACGTCAGCGGCGATCTACGTACCGTGTACTTCTGGTCCGATCAACTCAAGGGTCACACCGAGCGCATCTACCACCCGGGTCAGTGATGATGTTTTCGACCCTTGGTATTTTTTGGTCAGAGTAAAAATTCACGGTGAGTTCTTACTCCGATAAATTCAATTCTAAAGCCAGGCGCGAGCGGCGTCTTCGGTGGGGAATACTTTCACTTGAAATCCCCGATTTACAGCGACGATCTCACCGAACTCAATGTCTTGATAGGATTCCATATCCAGGTTCACGAAAGCGATCTTCCACGATCTCTCGATACCGCACTCTTCCAGTACAGAATTGATCTCGTATGCATTGAGTGATGGATATTTGCCTGTCGCATGGGACACGACAAGGATTCGTGACAATTTGTTCTCATTGCAAACCGTTGCTACTTTACTCCAGGCGGCTATCGCATTACCGGATAAATCGCCGGCGGTTCTGTTTCCACGTATTTCTACGCGAAGTATTTTGTCTATCACGTCGAATTGTAGTTCATACGACATGAGGTTCTCCTTGATGTCGCAACCTGACGCCAGGTCAAGCGGTGGCTGCAAAGCACGCAGGTCGCGTTGGCAAAGGAAACCAACCCGCGGCTGTCTGATTCCTTTATTTTGTTTTAGCTGCAGCCGCTTGCGCTGTGGGATTGGGCGTCGGCTCGCCGATCTTCTGCAGCGTATTGTGATCTGTATGGTGGAACGGTTCCTCCTGATCCGGGATGATCAATACGGTGTCCTGCTCGTAGGACCACGTGCCGTCGGCGTTGATCGAAACCGTAATGGTGTAGCTCTCAGTCCTGAATGCGTATTCCAGAAACGGATTTGACACGATCCCGTTCGTCATGGAGCCGCGCACAGCTTCCAGGCGAAACGTTTTCGCGTCGGCGGTGGCGTGCCCGACCGCCATCGCCATTTGTCCGCGCGGTATCGTAAGCGTGAGGAGCACGGTGCCCGTCGCCGGTTCCCATAGCCAATAACCAACCTGATCGTGAAATGTCTCGACGACATCGGGCTTGACGATCCGTGTGTGATAGCGCAACCCGTAGAACAGTTGCGGTCCATTGGTCTGTGCATCGATCGGCTGCAACTCCATGTGTTCGATGAACGCCTGCTTTTCGGGGCCGTCAGGTTTCGGGTTGACGTCGAGACCGCGGATACCGGTCCAGATGCCTGCCATCCCGGTGAGCGGTCCCAGATTGGCGAGCGTATCGACGTCCGGTTCGGGTTCCGTATAAATGTCTTTGGGGAAGTCTTTCACGGTTGATCCACACACGTGACGGCTGATGGCGATATTTGAGTGATATTTGGAGCCAGAGTAAAGACCTTTTCGGTAATTTTTACTCTGACTCCAGATATCCGGCACTCATTATGTGTGGTTGGGCTTCCTTCGTTCAGCCCAACGCTTGCTCAGCGAGGCGTTTCGATCATCTTCCACCCGTTTCCTGACGGGTCGCGAAAGCCGGCGTCCACATTTCCGTACCGGTCCACGGGTTCCTGCGTGAACTCCACACCTTGAGCGTGCATCCGCTCATAGGCGGCGCGGCAGTCATCCACCGCCAGCACAAGGGGCGGCATCGCGCCCTTGGCGACAATCGCCTGCAACGCCTGCGCAGTGGCCGGATCGTGCATGGGAGGCCCCGGCATGAACAAGCCGAGCTGGAACAATGGCTGATCCGGGGCTTGAACCGTAAGCCAGCGGAAGTCGCCGTTGCGCACGTCTGTGTGGACTCGAAACCCGAGCTTCTCGGTATAGAACGCGAGCGCCTCATCCTGATCTCGAACGTACAGACCTGCTACTTGTACACTTTGACTCATCTTCAATCTCCTTTGGGATCTCCTTCGGTTGAGCGCTTTTTATACCGCGCTCCAGACCGCGTCGCTTCTCCGAAACTGCGGTTCTGAGATCGGGCCGGTGCGCAGCACCCAGGATGCAGGTAGGCACGCTGCCGATTCCCTGCGTCATGGCGCGAGCGCGCATCCGGATCGCGCCCGGGCTTTCGCCGGCAATATCGCGGAAAATGCGTCCGAACGTGCCAAGACTCCGCCAGCCTGTCTGGAAGGCGATTTCGGTGATGGACAGATCAGTGTCGCGCAGCAGTGCTGTGGCGCGTTCGATGCGGCGAGTGAGCAGGTAGCGATGCGGTGGAACACCGAATGCGTCCTTGAATGACCGCGCGAAGTGAGCCTCGGAAACCTGGCTGACGCGTGCCAGCCGCCGAACGGTCCAGTCTTCGTGCGAGGCGGCATCCATTCGGTCCTTCGCGCGCAGCAGACGGCGCAACAGCCGGGGATCCTGGTTTGCAAAATCTTCGCTCATACCGCTTTAGGACCCAAGGTGAAAATCATTTGAACCTTTGGACTGCAGCTCAACCAGCGGTCTCCTTGCAAAGCAGACGGAGGCGATCAAGTTTCAAGCCGCCGTGGCGGGCGTTACGCCTTCGATAATGAAAGCCCGATAGTCAGCCCCTTTGAAGCGATGTTCGCAGGCATCTTGATATGCGGGATTGTGGTACCAGACCTTCGCCTCCTCGAACGATGGAAATTCGAGCATCATCATGTCTTCAAATTCCGGTCCCTCGACAACTTCCTTGCGCCCATGGGCAACGCGCATGGTGATGGGGTGTCCGGCCATGCCAGCCGGTGCCATCT
>JBOIBL010000063.1:0-4934 GCA_050739495.1 Gammaproteobacteria bacterium
CCTGAGCACAGTCAGTCATGACGCAACAACGCCGGCTTACGCCCTAGGTGTTCAGTTAACGTGTTGACGCGACGCACTGGTACCTTGAACCGCCGCGTATCGATAGCCTGCAATCGCAGGCTGATTCCCCCTTTGGAAAAGGGGGATGAAGGGGGATTTGGGAAATGAAAAATCCACCCCCGCCCTCCTTTTCCAAAGGAGGGGGTTGAAAGAGCAAGCCGTAGCACGCAGCGCTACCGATTCCTGTCCATCGTTTAACATTATTTACTGAACAGCTAGGAGAGAAGGCCTGGGCATTCAGTTAACGTGTTGACGCGACGCACTGGTACCTTGAACCGCCGCGTATCAGTAGCCTGCAATCGCAGGCTGATTCCCCCTTTGGAAAAGGGGGATGAAGGGGGATTTTGGAAATGAAAAATCCACCCCCGCCCTCCTTTTCCAAAGGAGGGGGTTGAAAGAGCAAGCCGTAGCACGCTGCGCTACCGATTCCTGTCCATCGTTCAACATTTTTACTGAATGCCCAAGGCTTACGCCGGCGTTGTTTTATATGCTTGGGTATCGGGGGTTCTGAAAATCAGAAGATCGATTTTTAGAGATATTGGCGCCAATCTCTCGAAGTATCCGCATACGCGATAAAAAACGGATTCAGCAAGGAGTCTTTCTGGTTGTAACCGAGGGTACTTCCGTCCACGTTGACGACATGACCGCCGGCAGCCAGCAGCACCGCATGGCCCGCGCCGGTATCCCATTCCGAAGTCGGGCCCAGTCGCGGATACACGTCGGCCGCGCCTTCCGCGACCAGACAGAACTTGAGCGAACTGCCGCGCGACACGATCTCGTGGCTGCCAAGTTTTGCGAGATAACCATCAAGCAGCTCGCCGCGATGCGAGCGGCTCGCGACGACCCGCACCGGATCGTCGGCATTGACCCGGACGTGAATCGGTTGCTCGGCGCCATTGGCCTGGCGACGGAATGCGCCAACGCCCACGCTGCCGTAATAGGTGGTTTTTTCGACCGGAATATAGACCACGCCCGCCACGGGTTTGCCGTCCTGAATCAGTGCGATATTGACGGTGAAATCGCCGTTGCGACTGATGAATTCCTTGGTGCCGTCGAGTGGATCCACCAGCCAGTAACTGTCCCAGTGACGGCGTTCTCCGAACGGAATGCTGGAAGATTCTTCCGACAGCACCGGGATATCGGGCGTGATGCGCTGCAGACCAGCGAGAATGGCGTGATGCGCCGCCATGTCGGCACCCGTGACCGGGGATTTGTCGGACTTGGTCGCGACCGCGAAATCGGTTTCATAGATTGCCATGATGCGCTCGCCGGCGTCGCGGGCAATATCCAGCAACGGGCCGAGCATTGAAGAGTCGTGCTGGATCACCAGAGGGTTCCTGTGCGAAGGGCAGGACGGAGTATATGATAACGGCCATGCCGAATACTGCCCAGCTGATTCCCGACTGGTCCCGCATAAATACCGTGTTGCTGGATATGGATGGCACCCTGCTGGATCTGCATTTCGACAATCATTTCTGGCTGGAACACGTGCCGCTGCGTTATGCCGAGCGCCACGGGCTCGAACCCGAGCAGGCGCGCGCTGAACTGATGCCGCGGTTTCGAGCCATGGAAGGCACGCTGCAGTGGTATTGCCTGGATCACTGGTCGCGGGAACTCGACATGGATATCGTCGCGCTGAAACGTGAAATAACCCATCTCATCCGGGTGTTACCCGAGGCCGAGACTTTCCTGCAACAGGTACGCGCTGCCGGCAAGCGGCTGGTGTTGGTGACCAACGCGCATGCCGACGCTTTGTCACTGAAGATGGAACACACAAGACTGGACGATTATTTCGATGGCATCGTCTCATCGCACAGCATCGGCGATCCAAAAGAGACGCCGGCATTCTGGCATGCCTTGCAGGAAGTTGAGCCGTTTGAAAGTGAGAACACGCTGTTCGCGGACGATAGCTTGCCGGTGTTGCGGGCCGCGCGGGACTATGGGATCAAACACGTGGTGGCGATGCGGCAACCGGATTCGCAGCGTCCGGCGCGGGAGATTTCCGAATTCCCGTCCGTGCATACCCTGGTGGAATTGTTGCCTTGAAGCTTGTCTGAGCGATATCAGCGCCGTCGGCGTTGTGGCCTGCCGTTACCACGTCCCTGTCTGGGCCGGTTGCCGTGATGCGGATGCGGTTGATAGCGTTCCCGTTTTGCAGGCGGTTGTAGCGCCGGAAGCATGTCCGCCTCGATCGCTTCACGCGGGATTGAATGGCCGATGTACTGTTCGATATCGGGGAGTGAAAACGCATATTCCTCGCAGGCGAAGCTGATGGCGTCGCCATCGGTACCGGCGCGAGCGGTCCGGCCGATGCGGTGCACGTAATCTTCCGCATCCTGCGGCAGGTCGAAATTGACCACGTGCGAGACATCCGGAATATGCAGACCGCGCGAGGCGACATCGGTCGTCACCAGGATCGGCAGCGCGCCTTCGGTGAATTCCTTCAACAGTCGCAGGCGTTTCTTCTGCGGTACATCGCCTGACAGTACCGCGGCGTTGAAACCGTTGCCTTTCAGATACGCTTCCAGATCCTCGGCAACACGCTTGGTATTGACGAACACCATGGTGCGGTGCGCTTCCAGCCGGCGCAGGATGCCGACCAGCAGCGGGACCTTTTCGTTGGTGGCCGGCATGTACAGCACCTGGCGCACGCGGTCGGCAGTGATCTTGTCCGGCTCGACGCGGATCAGTTCCGCGTTGTTCATGTGCTCGTAGGAGAGTTCCATCACTCGGAACGAGAGCGTGGCCGAGAACAGCATGCTGAGACGTTCGGTGGGCGGCGGCAGCCGCCGCAACAAAAAACGCACGTCGGCGATGAAGCCCATGTCGAACATGCGGTCGGCCTCGTCCAGCACCATCACGTCGGCGGCCTTGAGGTCGAAGACGTGCTGCTTGAAGTAATCGATGAGACGGCCGGGAGTGCCGATCAGCACATCCACGCCCGCAGCCACCTCGTCACGTTGCTTGTCGTAATTCTCGCCACCGTAGACCACCGTCATGCTGAGGCCGGTGTGGCTGCCCAGCGCCAGCGCGTCCTTGTGGATCTGTACTGCCAGTTCGCGGGTGGGTGCCACCACCAGCGCGCGTGGCTGGTTGGGGCGGCGCCCGGGCCGGGCCGGCGTGGTCAGCAGGCGCTGGTAAAGTGCCAGCAGGAAGGCCGCGGTCTTGCCGGTACCGGTCTGCGCCTGTCCAGCCACATCGCGTCCGGAAAGCAGCAAGGGCAGGGCCTTGGCCTGGATCGGGGTACAGCAGGAGAAGCCGGCTTCAGCCAGGCTTTGCAGCAGCGGAGCGGCCAGCCCCAGGGTCTCGAAACGCAGGTCGGTGAGGTGTTGATCCATGGTCCATTTTCTTGCTGGGGGGACGCGGGGCTTGCATTCTTGCGTCAGTTGGGCTCAAATATCCGCATTGCCTTGTAGCCCGTGCCCAGAACGGGACATTAATTCAAAATCTCAAGCACTCAATTATTCAGAATCGCAAGCAAGCCGCGCTATTGTGCCTGAACCGGCACCACACGTCACATTCTTCCGGTATTCCCCAGACGTTTTGCGCGGCCTGCGCCTTGAGATGAACAGTTATCTGCAGCCAATTGGAGGCTCTTGAACCGTGAGTGATCAAATCGTCTATACCAGCGATACGAATTTCGAAAACGATGTCCTGAAATCCGACCTGCCCGTACTAGTAGATTACTGGGCGGAATGGTGCGGCCCTTGCAAGATGATCGCGCCGATCCTGGACGAGATCGCAGCGGACTATCAGGGCAAACTCAGGATCGCGAAGGTGAACGTGGATGAAAACCAGCAGGTGACCCAGAAGTATGGGATCCGCAGCATCCCGACCCTGATCCTGTTCAAGGACGGCAACGTGCAGGCACAGAAAGTGGGTGCCATGTCCAAATCGCAGTTGGCCGCCTTCGTCGAGACTAATATCTGATTATCTGCGGAATGGGTGATCTCCCGTCACCCGTTTCGATACGCGCCGGTGGGGAAGCAATGCGCCGGCGCAGTTTCAGAACAAAAGAGTTTCCAAGTCCCGGTTGTCACCGGGCGTTTGACCCATCCTGAAAGACCGAGAAATAAAATCCTTATGAACCTTACAGAACTCAAAAAACAGCCCGCCGAGGCCATCATCGAACTGGCCGAATCCATGGGCCTCGAGAACATGGCACGCTCCCGCAAGCAGGACGTGATCTTCTCGATCCTGAAATCACGGGCCCGCAACGGTGAGGAGATCTCCGGCGATGGGGTGCTGGAAATCCTGCAGGATGGCTTCGGTTTCCTGCGTTCCGCAGAAGGTTCCTACCTCGCCGGCCCCGACGACATCTATGTCTCGCCGAGCCAGATCCGGCGCTTCAATCTGCGTACCGGCGATACCGTCGCCGGCAAGATCCGGCCGCCGAAAGAAGGCGAGCGCTATTTCGCCTTGCTCAAGGTGGATCACATCAATTTTGATCCACCGGAAAACGCCAAGAATAAAGTCCTGTTTGAAAACCTCACCCCGCTGTTTCCCAAACGCCGCTTCAAGATGGAACGCGGCAACGGCAGCACCGAAGACATCACAGCCCGCATCATCGACATGATCGCGCCCATCGGCATGGGGCAGCGCGGGTTGATCGTCTCGCCGCCGAAAGCCGGCAAGACCATGATGCTGCAGAACATCGCACAGAGCATCGTTGCCAATTATCCCGACGTCTATCTGATCGTGCTGCTCATTGACTAGCGGCCGGAAGAAGTCACCGAGATGCAACGTTCGGTGAAAGGCGAAGTGGTGTCTTCGACCTTCGACGAACCGGCCACCCGCCATGTGCAGGTCGCCGAGATGGTGATCGAGAAGGCCAAGCGTCTGGTCGAACACAAGCGCGACGTGGTGATCCTGCT
>JBOIBL010000064.1:0-1742 GCA_050739495.1 Gammaproteobacteria bacterium
GGTGTCGCATTCGCTACGCTGACAGGGTTTCAAACGTGCGGCCTTCATGGCATTCGCGTACCACTCCAACTCGGTCAGAAACTTGTCGGCCCGCTTGAACCAGGCTTCGTCGGTCGGAGTACCGTCGTCCTGGAACGCGGCCTGCACCTTGGGGATGGGCAACAGCGACGGGATACTGGACATGCCGAGTTCCGCCAGCATTGAGCGCAAGGTCATCGCGGCGCGCACCCCGCCGAACGAACCGCCCGAATAACAGACGATGGCCGACGGCTTCTGGAAATATTCTTCCAGAAAATAATCCAGCATGTTGGACAGGCCCGGCGGCACCGTGTGGTTGTATTCACCCGACACCACGACGTAGGCATCCGCAGCGGCGATCAGCTTCGCGACACGTTGCAATAATTCCGGCGCGTCGCCGGCTTTATATTCCTTGTACATCTTGTCGATCAGCGGTAACGGATATTCCACCGGGTCAATGAGATGGACCTCGTGCCCGCGTGACTTGCACTGATTCGCCACAAAGCGTGCGGCCTTGATGCCTTGGCGCGCGGTGCGAACCGACCCATAAAACACGACGATTTTCAGTGACATAGCTGTCTCCGAGACGGGTTCCGGTTAGAGGGTGCCCGCTATTCTCCTCCTTTTGCAAATGCGGGGTAGAATCCCTGTGCCTCGTCCGAGGCCAAATGACTCGAGGGAGTTCAATATGATCTCGCTTATGCATCTCTGGCTTCCGATTCTGCTTTCGGCTGTCGGCGTGTTCATCGCCAGCAGCATCCTGCACATGGTTCTCAAGTTCTGGCACACGCCGGACTATCAGAGTTTCTCAAATGAAGATGAGGTTCGCGCCGCGATCCGCAAAGGCAATCCCGGCCCCGGCCTGTACATGCTGCCTTCGTGCAAGATGGAGGACATGAAAAAACCCGAGACCCAGGAAAAATTCAAACAGGGTCCGGTGGGACTGGTGACGTTACGCGCCAACGGCATGATGAACATGGGCCCCACCCTGCTGCAGTGGTTCATATTCTGTCTCGCCGTCTCCTACTTCTGCGCCTATGTCGGCGCGATCACACTGGCCAGCGGCACCGACGCCATGCATGTGCTTCAGCTCACCGGCACCGCAGCCATCATGGTCTATGCGCTTGGGTTGGTGCCCAACGCGATCTGGGGCGGCCAGCCATGGAAAGTGGTCATCAAGGCAATCATCGACGGCATCATCTATGGTCTGATCACCGGGGCGATCTTTGCCTGTCTCTGGCCGAAGTAAATCCGGCTTCGGGCTTTTACACATCGACGGCAGGCTTGCGCTCCACAGGCCTGCCGTCGAATTTTGAACGCTTCCCGGACATCGATTTCAAGCAGGGCTCACTCGAGGTGTTTGGCTTCCGCTTGCGTTTGTGAGGATTAACCGGATTCGGAAAAGCTTGTCGGCGTCGAGGCTGGAGTGTAGGGTTTTGCGTCAATTGCCGGCCCGGGCTGCCGGTCGATAAGGGATTTCACCAATGAACATCCGTTTCTGGCTGCAACTTGTTGTTTCGCTGGTGTTGGCGGGCTGCTGCCTCGCAATACCCTTTGTTCCACAAAGCACGGTGCCGTTTGGAGTGATGACCTACGACCACCAACTGGTGATCGTGCCAAGCTCCCAGGGTTTGCCACTGCCCACCGGCCTGCAGACGCATGATGTTCTGCGCTTCGACAAGATGCCGCCTTCCGCGCGGCTGCCGTTCGTGACCAGCCTTGGC
>JBOIBL010000065.1:0-4267 GCA_050739495.1 Gammaproteobacteria bacterium
GCTGGGTCTCGATGCGCTGCTTGATCGCCTTGAACAGCGCGGTCTCTTCTTCATTCTCGGGCTTCGCGATCACGGACGGATCCTGTTCCGCCTTCGCGCCCAGGATCACCAACAAGGTGGCGTCGCCACCGTCGTCCAGGATCATGTTCGGGGTGCCGCCGTCGGCCCATTCCATGATGCGGTGGGTGTATTCCCAGTATTCGTCCAGCGTCTCACCTTTATAGGCGAACACCGGCGTGCCACCCGCCGCGATCGCCGCGGCCGCATGATCCTGGGTGGAATAGATGTTGCACGAAGCCCAGCGGATGTCGGCGCCGAGCGCCTTAAGCGTCTCGATCAGCATCGCGGTCTGGATGGTCATGTGCAGCGAGCCCGCGATTCGGGCGCCTTTCAACGGCTGCTTCTGCTTGTACTCTTCGCGCACCGCCATCAGACCGGGCATCTCGGTCTCGGCAATGGCGATCTCCTTGCGGCCCCAGTCGGCGAGCCCGATGTCCTTCACATGGTAATCAGTTTTCTGCTTGTTCACGACAGCGTTCATTGTGTGTACTCCACAAAATAAACGAGCGCCGTTGTCATTGATATCCGGTCTCGCTGAGCCTGGCGGGCCATCCCGCTGCAACGCTCCTCAGTGAGGCCGGTTTTGCCGCTGGTGCGGCGATTCATTTAAAGGTATTCAGAACCTGCAGTTCGTTTAGTTTTTGTTGATTGACCGGATCGCTCTCCATAACGCGTTGGGCGACATTCAGCAAAGCACTCATTTGTTTGGTGTTGCGACGTTGACTGATCGCTTCGGTCACGCTGAACACAACCGCCCAAGCTATCAGGAAGGCAACCAACATAATGTAATAAGCACTGTGATGGTTTTGTACAGCCAACAGTTGAGAAACAACCAGCAATGGCACGATCGCCCAAGCAACGCGTCGTCCATCGAGCAGCCGCTGCTGTTGCTTTAGCTTTTTACGCGCGTCCCCGAGTGCCTGCAATTCCTTGTAATCCAGTTCCATGTCATCCCCCAATAAATGATGCTTATTTAATCCCGGCTGCTTTTCTAAGCTCCTCGGCCTTGTCGGTCTTCTCCCACGAGAACGCGGTGAAGCTTTCGCCGTTCTTGAGTTTCACCTCATACGGCGAACGGCCGAAGTGACCGTAAGCGGCAGTGGCCTGATACATCGGGTGCACCAGGTCCAGCATCTTGATGATGCCGTACGGGCGCAGGTCGAAATGCTTGCGGATCAGTTTCTCGATCTTGTCATCGCTGATCTTGCCGGTGCCGAAGGTGGTCACCGAGATCGAAGTCGGTTGCGCGACGCCGATGGCATAACTCACCTGGATTTCGCAGCGGTCGGCGATGCCGGCCGCGACGATGTTCTTCGCGACATAGCGCGCGGCGTATGCAGCAGAACGATCCACTTTCGATGGGTCCTTGCCGGAGAAGGCACCGCCGCCGTGCCGTGCCCAGCCGCCGTAGGTATCGACGATGATCTTGCGGCCGGTCAGGCCGCAGTCGCCCACCGGTCCGCCGATCACGAACTTGCCGGTCGGATTGATATGGAACTTGGTGCCCTTGTGAATCCACTTCGCGGGCAGGATCGGCTTGATGATGTGTTCCATCACGCCTTCCTTCAGGTCAGCCAGCTTTACCGACGGATCGTGCTGGGTGGAAAGCACCACGGCATCGATGGCGACCGCCTTGTTGTCTTCATAGCGCAGGGTTACCTGGCTCTTGGCATCCGGCCGCAGCCACGGCAATGGATTCTTCTTGCTCTTGCGGACCTTCGACTGCTGTTCCACCAGCCGATGCGAGTAATGAATCGCAGCCGGCATCATGTCGCGAGTCTCGTTGGTGGCGTAGCCGAACATCAGGCCCTGATCGCCGGCGCCCTGGTTCTCGGGCTTGCCGCGGTCCACGCCCTGGTTGATGTCCGGCGACTGCTTGCCGATCACATTCAGGATGCCGCAGGTCTGGCCGTCGAAGCCCACCTCGGAGGAGGTATAGCCGATATCGCAGATCACCTTGCGTACCAGGTGCTCCAGGTCCACCCAGGCGCTGGTCGTCACCTCGCCGGCCACAATCGCCACGCCGGTCTTGACCATAGTCTCGCAGGCCACGCGGGCGTGCTTGTCCTGGGCCAGGATGGCATCCAGCACCGCATCCGAGATCTGGTCCGCGACCTTGTCCGGGTGACCTTCAGACACGGATTCCGAGGTAAACAGGTGATTCTGGGACATCTTAAGTCAGGCTCCTTGGCCGGTGGCCAACGGGTCGAAAAAGGGGCAATAGTGTACCGATATAGTCTGGTTTTCGCGACCTCGGATGTATCCCTCCGGTCGCGCCCTGTTTGCGGTGGGAATCCACCGGATGCGGAGTATTCTTAAGATTAAGGCCCGGATCACGGCTGGTTGTCTCCCGGTAGTCATTTACCCGGACGAATATTGTCGCCGGTCAACCTGCCATCAAACAGTTGAGTGAACGCCATGGCAATCAAAACCTTAGCCATCCTGCCGTTCGGCGACGAGATTGGCGGCAAAGAGCATCTGTCCGACGGACTCATGGAGATGTTGATCGATGCCGCAGATCGGGCCGGTATCCAGTGTGCGCCACGGCCGCGGGCGGCGGTATATAAAGGCGAGAAAGTGGATCTGAAAAACGCCGCCGAAACCCTGCAATCGAATCTCATCATGACCGGGATACTCATGGAGGCGGCGGATGGCAATATGAATCTGCATACCAAGCTGACCGGCATGCCCGAAATGGCGACGCTGCTGGAGCGTGACTATGTCGTCGCCGAGGATGGCATACCGCAACTTCTGGCACAGGTCTTCGGTAATCTGTTGCAGGCCTTGGAGATGCCGCCCCCCGCCAACCTTGGAAAACAATTCAATTACGGCATGAGTGCGTCGGCACCCGCGCTCGATGCGTATCTGCGGGGTGTGCAGGCGGTGCATGGCCGTAATGAGACTTCCAACCAGAAAGCTATCGAGTACCTGTCAAAAGCCGTGGAATTCGATTCGAAATTTGCCAGAGCCTATTCCCGGCTCTCGGAAGCGCATGCCAAGCGTTATCAATTTTTCTCGGCGCACAACACAGCAAGTCTGAAAGGAGCAGTGGATGCCTCGCACACGGCCGTGATCCTCGCGCCGGAACTTGCCGAGGCACAAGCCGCGTTGGGTGTCGCGCTGATGCTTGCCAAGGATTTCATCAAGGCGGGCGATGCGTTCGAGCAGGCTCAGAAACTCGATCCACATCTGTACGGCGCGTGGTATGACCATGCAGGTTGCTGCTTCCAGCAAGGCCTGCTAAAGCAGGCCGCGACCCTGTACGAGAAAGCTTCCCAGGTCCGGCCGCTCGATTACCAGAGTGTGTTGTTGCTGCGCCAGGTGTACTTGAGTCTCGGCCGTCTGGACGACGCCACCAATACCGCCAAGCGCGGCATCAAACTGGCCACCGAACATGTGAAACTGTATCCAGATGAAGCGCGCGCCTACTATCTGGCCTGCGGCGCGATGATGCAGCTCGGCATGTACAAGGATGCGGTCGACTGGGCCGCAAAGGCGCTGGCCATCGATCCCGCCGATCCCACCATCAACTACAATGTCGCCTGCTGTTATGCGCAGATCGGCGAATACGACAAGGCCATGGATTGTCTGGAGAAAGTGCAGGGCTTCGGTCTGCTCAGTCCGGGCTGGCTCAAGAACGACTCGGACCTGTTCTCGCTGCACGGCAATCCGCGCTTCAAGGCGTTGTTGCAATCGCTCACCGAGGGGAAGCCTGCGTGACAGGCGCTCTCGGGTGACACTGGCCAGGGGGAGTCTGGTGTGAGAAAGCTGATCATTTGCAACCTGATGATTCTTTGCCTGGTTTACCCGGCATTCGCAGCGGTATCGCCACAAGCCGCCGAGCGCTTCACTCATCTTCTCGGCGTTAATCTGGCCAGCGGAATAGATTTCAACGAAATCGCCAAGCGCCTGGGTGCCAGCACGGTCATCCAGAGGAATGATGCGGAAACGCCCGATACACGCGTTTGTTATCGAACCGCCGGCGGCAAACAGACCGTCGAGTTTTTCCACGGCGATATCAATGCCGGGTTCGCGCTGCGCGACGTGCTAAGCAAGGATTCCCATTGCCCGGTATCCAGGGCCATCACTGCGGACAAGCTCAAGGTCGCCGAACTCAGTCTCGGCATGCCGCGCGCTGCGTTCGAAACGTTGCTCGGCCAGCCGGCCAACACCACACCCAATGGCCTGACCTATCAATTCCAATACG
>JBOIBL010000066.1:0-36649 GCA_050739495.1 Gammaproteobacteria bacterium
TCGGCCTGGCGCCACTCGGCATAGTTGTCG
The DNA here is from genome assembly GCA_050739495.1 of Gammaproteobacteria bacterium. Lineage (GTDB taxonomy): Bacteria > Pseudomonadota > Gammaproteobacteria > Natronospirales > REEB76 > DASSKW01. Next base: position 31 of record JBOIBL010000066.1, read on the forward strand.
AGCTCGCGCAGCGTGAACAGGACCTGCGCATTGCCCAGAAACAGTTGTGCCAGTCGTTCCAGTTGCGGGGCGCGAGATTTCTTCAATACGGCATTCATATGTCCGAGCACGTGTGCTTCATCCTGGATGAGCTGTGCCGGATCGGCGGGGCTCCACGGCCGCAAGTCCGGTAACGGCGCGATATCGGGCGGTACGGTGAACCCCGTACCGGTAACGATCGCCTTGAGACCCGTCGCGCGCGCGGCAAGTAGCGCAGTCGGGCTGTGATCACAGATCAACAGCTCGGGACGCGCTGCATCGAATAGGGCTTGCCAGGCATGGAGGCGCCCGCGCAATGCCGGCAATTTGTCGAAGCCGACCTGACGCAGGATCTGCGGGTAGCTTGCCAATGGCTGGCCTGATGCTGCTATGGGCGGAATCGGTGCGGCATGGAATGTTATGCCGGTGGACTGCAGCAGCGGCCCGGCGGCTACAGGGTCACGCACCGCCAATTCCACGTGATGTCCCTGGCTGCGGAGCCCGGACGCCAACGATATCAGCGGGACCAGATGGCCGAGACCACGGCCCAGTTCCCAGGTCATGAGGATGCGGCCCATCGGATTTCCTGTGTAGCGATGCTCAGCGGTGTTCCACTGTACCGAAACAAGGGCTTACGGCAAGTCCGGCGTGGTGCCGGCAAGGCGTTTCCGGTATCATTTTGGCCCCCGGAGCGGCTTCCAGACGGTCGTGCCGGACATTCTTGCAGGCGGTGGGGCTACCCCGCCGCCTTTTGATTTACACCCACTTCAAGGCGCGCATCCGGAATGGGCAAACGCACTTCCCTGTATGACTCGCATGTCGCGGCCGGCGCCAGACTGGTGGATTTCGGCGGCTGGGATATGCCGGTCAACTACGGTTCGCAGATCGAGGAGCACCATGCGGTGCGCCGCGATGCCGGCATGTTCGATGTCTCGCACATGACCGTGCTTGATCTGGAAGGTGCCAAGGTGCGCGACTTTCTGCGCAACTTGCTGGCCAACGATGTCAACAAGCTGCGTGAATCCGGCAAGGCGCTGTACAGCTGCATGCTGAATCCGCAAGCCGGCATCATCGACGACCTGATCGTGTACTACATGCGTGACGACTGGTACCGCATGGTGGTGAATGCCGCCACGCATGACAAGGATTTGGCCTGGATCACACAGCATGCCCGTGCGTTCGGAGTGCAGGTACACGAACGCGATCTCGCCATGATTGCGGTGCAGGGACCAAATGCGCGCGAGAAAGCCGCAGCGTTATTGCCGGCCGCCGACCGCGACAGGATCCTGGCGCTCAAATTGTTCACCGCGATGCAGAGCGGCGATTTTTTCGTGGCGCGCACCGGTTACACCGGTGAAGACGGTTTCGAGATCATGCTGCCGCCGGCCAAAGCAGCGGAATTCTGGGAGGCGCTGCGCAAGCATGGCGTTGTACCCTGCGGCCTCGGCGCGCGTGACACGTTGCGGCTCGAGGCTGCCATGAATCTGTACGGTTCCGACATGGATGAAAGCACCACGCCGCTGGAATCGGGTCTGACCTGGACCGTGGCCTGGGAACCCGACGACCGCGATTTCATCGGCCGCAAGGCACTGGTCGCACAACGTGATGCGGGTCCCAAGCGCAAGCTGGTGGGGCTGATCCTCGAAGACAAGGGCATCCTGCGCGGGCATCAGCGCGTACTGGTGGAGGGCGCAAGTGAGGGCGAGATCACCAGTGGCACATTCTCGCCGACTCTGGAACGCTCCATCGCGCTGGCCCGGGTGCCGGTCGCGACCGGAGACACGGTGCAAGTGGATATTCGCGGCAAACACGTGAACGCACGGGTGGTGAAGCCGCCGTTCGTGCGCAACGGCAAGATACTGGTCAAGTGATTTCTCATTAAAGACATTGCGGAGCAGCACATGAGCAAGATACCGGCGGATCTGAAATACACCAAGAGCCACGAATGGGTAAAAGCGAATCCCGATGGCAGCCTGACCATCGGTATCACCGACCATGCGCAGGCTGCGCTCGGCGACATCGTGTTCCTGGAGTTGCCGAATGCCGGCCGCAAACTGGCAGCGGGCGAAACCTGTGCGGTGGTGGAATCGGTGAAGGCGGCCTCCGACATCTATGCGCCGATCGCCGGCGAAATCACTGAGGCCAACAGTGCATTGACCGATGCGCCGGAACAGGTGAACGCCGACGCCTATGGTGCCTGGTTGTTCAAGTTGAAGCCGGCCGATGCGGGTGCGTTGAATGGGCTGCTGTCGGCAGACGAGTATTCAAAAGTCAGCGAAGACTGAGCGCACTTTGTCGACGCGGTGTTTTTGTTTTAATGGCACGTGCTCCGACCCGGTTCGGAACGTCTCGTCACTCTTAACCTGGTCCACAGAAGCATGAACGCGGTTGCCGGATTATCCATGGATTCGCATTCGACACTCGATACGCTTGAAGGTCATGACGCGTTCCGTGCGCGCCATATCGGCCCGGATGCGGCAGAGCAACAGGAGATGTTGCAGTCGCTCGGTTTCGCCACGCGTGCCGCGCTGATCGATGCGGTGGTGCCCGGCAAGATCCGGCGCCGCGATACCTTGCCGCTGGGCCCGTTCACGAAACCGAAGGCCGAGCATGAAGCGCTCGCCGAATTGCGTGCGCTGGCCAACCAGAACCAGGTGTTTCGCTCATTCATCGGCCAGGGTTATTACGGCACGCTGACGCCGGCTGTGATCCTGCGCAACGTGCTGGAGAATCCCGCCTGGTACACGGCTTATACGCCGTATCAACCCGAGATTTCCCAGGGCCGCCTCGAGGCGCTGATCAATTTTCAGCAGATGGTCAGCGACCTGACCGGACTCGATATCGCGAATGCCTCGATGCTGGATGAAGCAACCGCCGCAGCGGAAGCCATGACGCTGGTCAAGCGCATGAGCAAATCCGCATCCAGCCTGTTCTTCGTCGCGGACGACGTATTGCCGCAGACCATCGAAGTGGTGCAGACCCGCGCCAAACCGCTCGGCATCACGGTACAGGTCGGCAAACCTGAGGATGCGCTGAATGCGGATTGCTTTGGCGTGCTGTTGCAGTATCCGGCCGTCACGGGCGAAGTGCGTGACTACCGCGCGCTGTGTGAAAAACTGCATGCCAGGGGTGCGAGCGTGATTGCGGCGGCCGATCTGCTGGCATTGACTATGATTGCAGCGCCGGGCGAGTGGGGCGCGGATGTCGCGGTCGGCAACACCCAGCGTTTCGGTGTGCCGATGGGATTTGGTGGGCCGCACGCGGCGTATCTTGCAACGCGCGATGCGTTCAAGCGTTCCATGCCCGGGCGTCTGGTCGGTGTGACCATCGATAGCCAGGGCAAGCCGGCTTACCGATTGGCGTTGCAGACCCGCGAGCAGCATATCCGCCGCGAGAAAGCCACGTCGAACATTTGCACCGCGCAGGCCTTGCTGGCGATCATGGCCAGCATGTACGCCGTGTATCACGGGCCGCAGGGACTGAAGAGCATTGCCCAGCGCGTACATCGTCTTACCTCCGCGTTGGCGGCAGGTCTCAGGCAGCTCGGTGTCGCGGTGGTCAATGACAGCTTTTTCGATACGCTGACGATTCGCACGGATGCGAATACGATCAAGGCACATGCGGCGGCGCACGCCCGGCACGTGAACCTGCGCGTGGTAGATGCGACCCATGTCGGCATCTCGCTCGATGAAACCACGACCCGCAACGACGTCTTGAAACTGTTGGCGCTGTTTGCGGAAGTGGCTGGCAAGGGCACGGGCGCGTCAGTCGGGTTCAACAACGATGATGCGAGCGGCATTCCGGCATCGCAGTTGCGTACCAGTGCCTACCTCACGCATCCGGTGTTCAACCGACACCATTCCGAACACGAGATGCTGCGCTATCTGCGCAGTCTCGCCGACAAGGATCTGGCGCTCGATCGCAGCATGATTCCGCTCGGTTCCTGCACCATGAAACTCAATGCCACCAGCGAGATGCTGCCGATATCGTGGCCGGAATTCGCGCACATGCATCCGTTCGCGCCGGCGGAGCAGACCGCCGGGTACCGCGAGATGGTCGCGCAGCTGGAACAGATGCTGGTGGCCTGCACCGGTTACGCAGCGGTGTCGCTGCAACCGAATGCCGGTTCACAGGGCGAATACGCCGGGTTGCTGATCATCAAGGCATATCACGAGTCGCGCGGCGAAGGGCAGCGCAACGTGTGCCTGATTCCATCGTCCGCGCACGGCACCAATCCGGCCTCGGCACAGATGGCGGGGATGAAAGTCGTAGTAGTCGCCTGTGACAAGCACGGTAACGTGGACATCGCCGATCTCAAACTCAAGGCAGAGGAACACAAGAACGACCTCGCCGCGATCATGATCACCTATCCCTCCACGCACGGTGTGTTCGAGGAAGGTGTGCGTCAGGTCTGCGAGATCGTGCATGCACACGGTGGCCAGGTGTATGTGGACGGTGCCAACATGAACGCCATGGTGGGGCTTGCCGCGCCCGGTCAGTTCGGCGGCGATGTGTCGCACCTGAACCTGCACAAGACCTTCTGCATTCCGCATGGCGGTGGTGGCCCGGGCGTGGGTCCGGTCGCGGTCGGCGCGCATCTGGCGCAGTTTTTGCCCAATACCCGTAGCGCCGGTTATGTGCGCGATGCCCACGGTATCGGTTCGATCTCTGCAACGCCGTACGGCTCTGCTTCGATCCTGCCGATCTCGTGGATGTACATCGCCATGATGGGTGCACCTGGTCTGACCGCTGCGAGCGAAGTGGCGATCCTGAATGCTAATTACCTGGCAAAGAAACTCGCGCCGCATTATCCGGTGCTCTATACCGGTCCGGGTGGGCTGGTCGCGCACGAGTGCATTCTCGATCTGCGCGAGATCAAGGAGGCCAGTGGCATCACGGTGGACGATGTCGCCAAGCGCCTGATCGATTTCGGTTTCCACGCGCCGACCATGAGTTTCCCGGTGCCGGGCACGCTGATGGTGGAACCGACCGAATCGGAGCCGAAGATCGAACTGGATCGTTTCATCGAGGCGATGATCGCAATCCGTGAGGAGATCCGCGCGGTCGAGAACGGCACGCTGGATCGTGAAGACAATCCGCTCAAGTCGGCACCGCATACCGCGGAGATGGTGGCATCCGATAGCTGGGCGCATCCCTATAAGCGCGAGCAGGCTGCGTTTCCGGTCGCTTCGCTGCGGCGCCAGAAATACTGGCCGCCGGTGGCACGTGCCGACAACGCCTATGGTGATCGCAACCTGATGTGCAGTTGTCCACCAATCGATGATTACGAGTAAACAATCAGATACCAGGAGGATTCAGTCATGGCGAATATTACATTGCAGGGAAACCCGATCCACACCAGCGGCGAGTTGCCGAAAGCGGGAGCCAAGGCGCCCGATTTCAAGCTGGTAAACAAGGAACTCAAGGACGTCTCGCTCGCCGATTTCAAGGGCAAGAAGAAACTGCTGAATATCGTGCCGAGTCTCGACACGTCGGTATGCGCGTTGTCCACCAAGAAGTTCAACGATCACGCCAAGGCACACCAGGACACCGTGATCCTGATCGTCTCCGCCGATCTGCCGTTTGCGCAGGGACGGTTCTGCGGCAATGAGCATCTCGACAATGTGGTTCCGCTGTCGCTGATGCGCGGTCGGAAATTCGGCGACGACTACGGTGTGATGATTCAGGACGGCCCGCTGGCCGGCGTGACGGCGCGTGCAGTCGTGGTGCTGGATGCCGACAACAAGGTGGTGTACAGCGAGATGGTCCCGGAGATCGCGCACGAACCGGATTACGAAAAAGCTCTCAAAGCACTCGGCTGATCGGGCAGCATAGTGGCTGCACACGACAATCTGGCCGGATTCGCGCGCCTGCTGCGCGCGACCCGGGTCGGCATCAAGGCGCTGGTGTGGTCAGCACGCGAAGAGGAAGCAGTCCGGCTCGAGATGATCGGGCTCGTGGTGTTGATCCCGCTCGGTATCTGGCTCGGTCGTTCCGGAGTGGAACGTGCCGTGTTATGTGGTTCGGTGTTACTGGTGCTGATCGTCGAATTGCTCAACACCGGACTTGAAGTCGCCGTGGATCGCATTGGAAAAGAACACCATGAACTGTCCGGGCTGGCCAAGGATCTGGGTTCCGCCGCGGTGATGATCGCACTGATCGCAGCCGCACTGGGCTGGGCGCTGATCCTGATTCGATAATCTGGGAGAAGATACATGTCAGCACTGATCTGCGGTTCCATGGCCTATGACACCATCATGGTGTTCCCCGAGTCGTTCAAGGATCACATCCTGCCGGACAAGATTCATATGCTGAACGTGTGTTTCCAGGTACCGGAGATGCGCCGCGAATACGGCGGTTGCGCCGGCAACATCGCCTATAACCTCAGCTTGCTGGGTGGTGACGGATTCCCGATGGCGACGGTGGGGACGGATTTCCTGCCCTATGCGGAATGGATGGACAAGCACGGAGTCAGCCGTCGCTATATAAAGGAAGTGCCCTATACCTTCACCGCCCAGGCCTTCATCACCACCGATACCGATGACAACCAGATCACCGCGTTCCACCCCGGCGCCATGGATCATGCCCACGAGCAATCGGTGCCGTCCGACGCCGGTATCACTATCGGTATCGTGGCGCCGGACGGGCGCGAAGGCATGTTGTTGCACGCGCGTGAGTTCAGCAAGGCCGGTATCCCGTTCATCTTCGATCCGGGTCAGGGTTTGCCGTTGTTCTCGGGTGAGGAGCTCATCAAATTCATCGAACTGGCGAATTGGGTGGTGGTCAACGATTACGAGATGCAGATGCTGGAGCGCAAGACCGGTCTGACTGCGTACCAGATCGCCGAGCGGGTGCAGGCACTGGTGGTTACGTGGGGGAGCAAGGGTTCGGTGATCTACACGGAGGGACGCCGCATCGATATACCGGCAGCGAAACCGGATGCGGCCCTCGATCCGACCGGTTGCGGCGATGCCTATCGCGCGGGATTGCTCTACGGGATCATGAGCGGCAGGGATATGGAGACCACCGGCCACATTGCATCACTGCTGGGTGCGATCAAGATCGCGCACCGCGGTACCCAGAACCATCATTTCAGTCGCGAGCAGTTCGCGACCCGTTTTGAAGCCGCGTTCGATTACAAGTTGTAAATATTCCAGGCATCGCCCGGCCTATAATCGGGCTACTCTTCAGGCCGGGACCATCATGAAAAGATTCCTCAGCTTCTTCTGTCTGTGGCTGCTGGTTGCAGGTACAGCGTCTGCCGCATCCAGTGATGAACAGCAATGGACCGCGACCCTGGCGCGGGTTTCACCTTCGGTGGTTTCGATCCGTGTGGATGCGACGCGGGCCTTCGATACCGAATGGAATCTCACCGGCCAGGCAACCGGGTTCGTGGTGGATGCCAAGCGCGGCATCATCCTGACCAACCGGCATGTGGTTACTCCCGGACCGGTGGTGGCGGAAGCGGTGTTCCAGGATCACGAAGTGGTGAAACTCAAGCCGCTGTATCGCGATCCGGTGCATGATTTCGGTTTCTATCAGTACGATCCCAAGGCGCTGAAATACATCCAACCGGTGTCACTCAAACTGGCGCCGGATCAGGCGCGCGTGAATGAGGATATCCGCATCATCGGTAACGATGCCGGCGAGCAGCAATCCATCCTCTCCGGTACCCTGGCGCGCACCGACCGGGATGCGCCGAACTACGGTGCTGGCAATTACAGCGACTTTAATACCTTCTATTTCCAGGCAGTATCCGGGACCACCGGCGGTTCGTCCGGTTCACCGGTCATCAATATCGACGGTAACGTGATCGCACTGAATGCAGGTGCGCGCAACGATGCATCCTCGAGTTATTTCCTGCCGCTGGACCGGGTCGAGCGTGCATTGGAACTGATCGAACAGGGCAAACCGGTGAGCCGGGGCACACTGCAGACCATCTTCCATCACGAGTATTACGATGGACTGGAACGTCTGGGATTGCCAACAACTACCGAGACCGCCTTGCGCAAACAGCACCCGCAAGCCACCGGCTTGCTGGTCGTGACCCAGATCGTGCCGGATGGTCCGGGTGACGGCAAACTGCAATCAGGCGATATCCTGTTGTCGGTGGACGGAACCGATATCTCGACTTTCGTGCCACTGGAACAGATGCTCGATCAGTCGGTCGGCAAGACTCTGGAACTGAAACTGATCCGTAGCGGTGCGCCGGTCTCGGCCCGGGTACAGGTGCAGGATCTGCATGACATCACGCCGGCAAGTTATCTGGACTTCGGTGGCGGCACCCTGAACGATCTTTCATATCAGCAGGCACGCAATTACAACGTACCTGCAAAGGGTGTCTACATCGCGAACCCCGGTTATGTTTTCGGTACCGCTGATATTGGCCGCGGCAGCATCATCACCAGTGTCGATGGCGTGAAGGTTCACGACCTGGATGAATTCCAGCAGCAACTCACCCGGTTACCGGATCGTGCTCATGCCACGGTACGTTATTTCGGTCTTGCCAACAGCGGGCATAGCAGTCTCGGCATCGTGACCGTGGATCGGCGCTGGTTTCCAGCGCAACGCTGCAATCGCGATGATGTCACCGGCGTGTGGCCCTGCGTCGCGCTGCCGCTACCTCCTGCAAGCGCGGCTCCAACGTCCGCGAGTGTCAGCTTTCCGAGATACGATGATCCGCGCATGAAAGAGCTGGCGCCGTCGCTGGTCTATATCAATTTCGATATGCCGTACCCGGTAGATGGTGTGGGTGAAACGCATTACGTCGGTACCGGCGTGATCGTGGATGCCAAACGCGGGTTGGTGATCACCGACCGTGACACCGTACCGGTCGCGATGGGTGATGTACGCCTGACCTTCGCCGGTTCACTCGAGATCCCGGCGAAGGTGCGTTACGTGAATCCGCTGCATGACCTGGTCATGCTCCAGTATGACCCGAAGCTGATCGGCAGTACGCCGGTGCAGGGAGTGAAGTTCAGCAGCCGCACCGCACAATCCGGGGATTCCACCTGGCTGACCGGTTTTCAGCCGGACGATACCCTGACCAGCCAGGAGACCCGGGTCGCCTCCATCGATCCGGCGGTGTTTCCGCTTTCGCGGACCTTCCGTTTCCGCGATACCAATCTGGAAGTGCTGAGTCTGGCGAACGCACCTGCCAATGTCACCGGCGTGCTGACCGATCATGCCGGTCATGTCACTGCGCTGTGGGCGGGGTTTGCTTATCAGGACAACAAGGGGCAGACCCAGGAAGTGCAACGCGGGATTCCGGCCGACGTGGTGCGCGACACCATACGCATCGTCGAGAGCGACGGCCGTGAACCGTTGCGGACGCTGGATGTCGAGTTCTATCCCATCGCCTTGTCGCAGGCACGCAAACTCGGTTTGCCGGACGCCTGGATCAGCAGATTGGAAACTGCCGAACCGGGGCGGCGACAGGCGCTTGCGGTGGCACGGCTGACCGCCGGCACGCCCGCTGCAACACTGCTGCAGACCGGTGACTTGTTGCTGGCACTGGACGGGCGGCCCGCTGTCAGTTTTCGTGCGGTCGAGAAAGTCAGCCAGCAGAGTGAATTGAAACTCACGTTATTGCGTGACGGCCAGGTCATCACGCTCAAGGTGCCGACCGTGGCCTTGAGCGGACAAGGAACCCAGCGGGTGCTCATGTGGGCCGGTGCCTTGCTGCAAAAACCGCAACATGGTGCTGCTGCGCAGCGTGGTATTCCGGATGCTGGATTGCTGGTGGGTTATTACAATTACGGTTCACCCGCCAGTCGTTACGGGCTGTCGCCCGGATTGCGTATCGTCGCCGTGAACGGTCAGGATACGCCGGATATGGACAGCTTCATGGCCGCAACGCGCGCGCTCAAGGATGGCGAGACGGTGCGCCTCAGTGTCACAGGTTGGGATGGGCAGTCCCAGGTGACCACGCTGAAACTGGATCTGCGTTACTGGCCGACGTATGAGATCGTGCATACGCCAGACGGTTGGGAGCGCAAACAGGAATGAGAATCGACGTTTTGGTCTCTGCCTGGCCGGAAACCCGAATCTCCGATTTTTCCAGGCGACTCCAAATATGAAACAAGGCAGCGGCCATGGTGGCCGCTGCCTTTTTCAATCGCTGACGTTACTGCACGCGCAGGTCGATGTTGCCGCTCAGGGTACGGGCGTTCACCTGGGCACTGCCGGCGCCGCTGGTGAAGTGCAATTCCTCGCCCGGGCCGTATTCGCTGATGCGTTGCGGTTTGGGTCCGAAGCCATTGTCGATGTTGCCGCTGAAGGTGGAGATGTCGAAGCGCGCATCCGGTGTTTTCGGGAACGACACTTCGACATTGCCGCTGGTACTGTTGAAGGTATAGCTGCCGCCCTTGGTCAGTTCAGCCGCGAACTCGACATTACCCGAGGTCGAGTTCAATTGGGCACGGGTCAGGCGGTTCTTGCCGAACACCTTGACCGTGCCGCTGATGCTTTCTGCCTGCAGATCACCATCCACATCGCTGACCCTGACTTCATTGCTGATGCCGTGCGCATTGATATGCGCGTTGGATGCCGAGCCGGTAATATCGACATTGCCGCTCACCGACGAAGCGCTGATGTCGCTATCGCGGGAATCCAGTTTCACATCACCACTCACGCTTTTCAGGTTGGCAGTGCCGTTGACCTGGGTCGCTTCGATATCGGCGCTCACCGTACCGACGGTGATGCGGCTGGATCTCGGGACCTGGATCACGAGGTCTGAACCATCCACGTTCTGATCGGAGTGCTCCGGGAGCACCACGCGGATGTCGACACCGCCGTCATCGTTGGTGATATCCAGGCGTTTGCTGCCGGTACCCAATGTGCCACTGACATGCACTTCGTTCTTGTCCCAGCCCTGGATCTTCACGGAACCGGCCAGGTTGTGCACCCAGATGGTGCCGTCAGCCTTGGCGGAACGGGTTTCATTGATGGCGGTGCCGGTATCGGCAGCATAGGCGCTGCTGGCGGTCAGTGTCATCAGCGAGAATGTTGCAGCAGTTCCCAACAACAGCAGCAGTGTATAGGTAGCGATGATCAGGATGCGTTTCATAGCGTATTCCTCGCGGTAGTTTGAATCTGGGCCTGCTGGGCTTCACTCATGAGGCGGGCCTCCTGTTGATATAGATTGAACAACAGGGCCTGCAGGTTTACATCGTCGGGATATTTCTTGAGTTCCAATTGGGTGCGACGGATCGAATCATTCAACAAGCGCAGATTTTCCAGCAGTGCGTGCCGTGCCTTGGGCGGCAGACCGCTGTCACTGGCAAGTTGCGCGGCGAATGCCGTGCGCGGAGTCTGGTTTTGACCCGAGGTGAAATGTGTGGCAGGCACAGTGGTCGCGAATCGTGCATTGTCGGACGACGGAGGGTGTCCCCCGAACGTGACCCAGCTGATCGAGATCGCGACGACCAGAACGGCGGCGACTGCACTGGCGTAGCTCCAGACGTTGCGTGGCCAGGTTTGTGTGCGGCGCGGGGTGATGCGTGCGGCGATGCCGGGCCAGAGATCATGCACCGGTTCGATGGAATGTGGCAGCTTTGCCAACGCCGAATCCAGCTTGTCATCCAATGGTGTGTTCATGTCTGCAGCCTCGCTTGCAGCAATTGTCGTGCCCGGTGCAGATGCGCCTTGCAGGTGCCCGTGGCAACGCCGATCATCCCGGCAATATCCTCATGGCTGTAGCCCTCGATGGCATGCAGCACGAATACCGAGCGTGCCGCCGGTGGCAAGCCTGCGATCAACCGCTCCATATCCAGACCGATGTCCGACGCTGCATCCGGCGCCGGAAAAGTATCCATGATTTCCTCGGCCCCAGGCTGGATCAGGCGCAGATGCCGCCTTTCCAGGCGCAGCCGTTGCAGGGCCATGTTGATGGCGATCCGCGTCAGCCAGGTCCCGAAACTGCTCTCGCCGCGGAACCCGGTCAGCGCGTCCCAGGCTTTCAGAAAAGCATCCTGGGCGCATTCTTCCGCGGCGCCCGGGTCGGCCGTGATGCGCAGGCACACGGCATAGATCCGACCGGCGTATCGGCGGTACAGCTGCTCGAAGGCGGCCATGTCGCCGTCCCGGGCGCGGGCGACCGTGCCGCGCTCCTCGTCGCGGCCCTCACTGCGGGCATCCGGTGGATTCATGGGCGCGCTGGCGATTTCCATGTCCTTTTGATGCAGGGTTCTCGGCGCAGGTTTAGAAGGGTTTGAAACAATACTCCAGGCTCAAGCTGCGCTGCCGGGGAGCTGGTCGATTTCCGTGATCGGTAACGAGCACTCGGTCCCGCGACACAGGTAGGCACAGATGTCGCCAAGCGGCGTGCATTGCGCCAGCAGGCCGGTCAGGTTTTCTGCATCAGCGGGAATCGCCAGTACGATACGGCGGGGATCGAATGTCCGTTCCAGAACCTTGCGCCATTCCCGCAGCTTCTTTTCATCGCCACGTAGTACCACCATGGTCGGTGGTTCGAGGGCATTTTTCAAAGCCAGCAGCATGGCGGCGTGGGCATCGGCATACTGGGTCATTCCGGACATGGCCGCTTTAAGCGCGCGTTCGGCAGCCTCGAGGTAGCGCGGTTCAGCGACAAGATGACCAAGTACCAGCAAGGCGCGGGCAGCGACGGCATTGCCGGCAGGCAGGGATTCATCGGTGAAGGTTTTGGAGCGATGCAGCGGCACCGGCTGATCATCGGCCGTGAACCAGAATCCCCCATGCGCCTTGTCTTCGAAATGAAGCAGCAATGAATCTGCCAATTCATATGCGAATCGGAATAGCTCACTGTCCCATTGCGTCTGCAGCAGTTCCAGGATGCCGTCCAGCAGGAAGGCATAGTCGTCGAGGTAAGCGGGCAGTCGTGCCTGACCCTCGCGCCAGGTAGCGAACAGACGACCGTCTTGCCACAGCTGGATGCGGATGAAATCCACGGCACATCGCGCGGAGGACAGATATTCCGCTTCGTCCAGCAGCCGGCCGGCGATGGCCATGCCACGGATCATGAGACCGTTCCACGAGGTTAATATTTTGTCGTCCAGGCCGGGGCGTACGCGTTGTTCGCGCACCGCTAGTAATTTCAAATGCGCAGAATCGAGCAGGGCAGTGATGTCGGTAACCGTTTTACCCAATGCCGCAGCGATTGCATAAATATCGGTCTGCACATGAAGGTGCCAGCGGCCTTCAAAATTCGCGGGCTGGTCGAGTCCGTAGCGCGCTGCAAACGCGGCGCATTCAGGTTCGCTGAGTAAGGCACGGACTTCATCGCGGTCCCAGACGTAATATTTGCCTTCATGACCTTCCGAATCGGCATCCAGACTTGACCAGTAGCCACCTTCAGGCGCTTGCATCTCGCACATTACCCAGCGCGCAATTCCATGCGCAGTTTCGAGAAATAGCGGGTCGCCGGACAATTTGACGATCTGGGCGTAAAGCGCAAGCAGCGGGCCATTGTCGTAGAGCATCTTCTCGAAGTGCGGGATCATCCATTTTTCATCGACCGAGTAGCGGCTGAATCCGCCGCCCAGCTGGTCATGGATACCGCCTTCGGCCATGCGGGCGAGCGTGGTGACCAGCATCTCGCGGCAGTGCTTTCCGGTTTCGGTATCGACCCTCGGATCGCACGCCTGCCATAGCAGAAATTCGAGACTCGCCGGATGCGGAAATTTCGGTGCGCGACCGAAGCCGCCATAGGTGGCATCGAATGATTGCGACAACGAATGACAGGCGGACGTCAGCGGTGCAGAGTTTAGTTCACCGGCGTTACCGGCTGTCTCGCGCTGGATACGTTTGAAGACATCCTGCAGCGCGGCATTCTGCTGTTTCAGTTCGTCCTTGTGCTCGTGGTAGAACCCGGCGATGCGTGTCAGTACTTCCTGAAAGGCGGGACTGCCGTAGCGTGGAGTCTTGGGGAAATAGGTGCCGGCGAAGAACGGAGCCAGGTCATCGGGATCCAGGAACAAGGTAAGCGGCCAGCCGCCGCCGCGTTGCGCCAGAATCTGATGTGCGAGCTGATACACGCGGTCGAGATCGGGGCGTTCTTCGCGATCCACCTTGATGCTCACATACAAACGGTTCATGAGCGCGGCGGTTTCGGCATCCTCGAAGGATTCATGCGCCATGACGTGACACCAATGGCAGGCCGAATAACCGATGGAGAGCAGGATGGGTTTGTGCCGGTCGCGGGCCAGCGCCAATGCGGCGTCGTTCCAGGGATACCAGTCAACCGGATTGTGGACGTGTTGCAGCAGATAGGGGCTGGTTTCCCCGGCGAGATGATTGAGGTGTCTGGGATCGGTCATCGCGGAGTCTGATTAGGTAGAATAGCAGGTACTATAAACCCTTCCCGATGTTTCCCTCATCCCGGTCCTGTTGCCGATGAGTGGAACGAGTGCACTCAAGTGTCCCTGCCGCCGTTGATTCTCAGAAAAAATGAAGACCGCCGTCTGCGAGCCGGACATCTCTGGGTGTTCAGTAATGAAGTGGATACGGTACGCACGCCGCTGAAAAATTTCACGCCAGGTGATCCAGTCGAGATTCAATCACACAGCGGGCGTTTCATCGGCAACGGCTACGTGAATCCGAACTCGTTGATCTGTGCCCGAATCCTGTCGCGGGATGCAGCTCACGCAGCAGATCGTTCCTTGCTGGTACATCGTCTCAATATTGCCTTGTCGCTGCGCGAACGCCTGTATCCAAAGCCGTTCTATCGGCTGGTGTTCGGCGAATCCGATGGCTTGCCCGGGCTGGTAGTGGATCGCTACGGTGACATATTGGTGGTGCAGATCACCACCGCCGGCATGGAACGGTTCAAGGACGATGTTGCCGCCGCGTTGGAGAAAGTCATCAAACCGGTCGGTATCCTGTGGCGCAACGATGTCGGGATGCGGGAACTCGAAGGCCTGCCGTCATACACCGACACCACTGGCACGGTACCGGATACCGTGATGATAGAAGCACACGGGCAGCGTTTCGAGGTGCCGTTAACCGGCGGTCAGAAGACCGGCTGGTTTTACGATCAGCACGACAACCGCGGCCGCATGTTGCGGTACATAAAAGGCAAACGGGTACTGGATGTGTTCAGTTACATCGGTGCATGGGGTGTGACCGCAGCGGCGCAGGGCGCGCAGGATGTGCATTGCGTGGACAGTTCCGCGACCGCGCTGGCATGCGTTAGCCGCAATGCGGAACTGAACGAGGTCGGGATCACCTGTCACCAGGGCGATGCGTTCGACGTCTTGCGCGAACTGCACAGCGCCGGCGAGAAATTCGATGCGGTAATTCTCGATCCGCCCGCGTTCGTGAAGCGCAAGAAGGATCTGCCTGCGGGTCGTGATGCCTATCGACGCATCAACCAGCTCGGGATGCAATTGCTGAATCGGGACGGACTGCTGATCTCCTGCTCCTGCTCGCATCACATGCCGGCAGCAGATTTGTTGACCGCGATCCAGTCTGGTGCGCGGCACCTCGATCGCGATGCCCAGCTGCTGGAGCAGGGTGGTCAGGCGGTGGATCATCCAATCCACCCGGCTATCCCGGAGACTGCTTATCTCAAGGCATTCTATGTGCGGGTGATTGCTGCCTGAAGCAGAAAAGCAGTGGTTAAAAAGTAGCCATATGGCTCAGGTGCGTATTTGCATCAGGTAAAATGCCCGCCATGCTTACTTATCCTGATTTCAATCCCGTCGCCCTCAGCCTCGGCCCGCTCAAGATCCACTGGTACGGCATCACCTACCTGGTCGGGTTTCTGGGTGCCTATGCGCTGTTACATTTGCGTATCAAACGACCCAACAGCGGTTGGACCCGGGATCAGCTCGCCGACCTGCTGTTCTACGTCGCGCTCGGTGTCGTAGTCGGCGGCCGGATTGGCTACATGCTGTTTTACGATCTGCCGACCTTCATTCATCGCCCCTGGAGCCTGTTCGAGGTCTGGGACGGCGGCATGTCGTTCCACGGTGGTCTGCTGGGGGTGCTGGCCGCAATCTGGCTGTTCGCGCGCCGTTATCACAAGCGCTATTTCGACGTGGTGGATTTCACGGCGGTAGTGGTGCCTGTGGGACTGGGTGCCGGACGCATCGGCAATTTCATCAATGGCGAACTGTGGGGCAAGATCACGACGCTGCCGTGGGGGATGCGCCTGCAATGCAGCGAGTGGCGTTTTTCCTATTACTGCGATGGCGCGACCTCCGGACTCAGCCAGCCGCGCCAGCCGTCACAACTTTATGAATTCCTGCTGGAAGGCGTGGTGCTGTTCACGGTGCTGTGGCTCTATTCCATGAAACCGCGCCCGCGCATGGCGGTCGCCGGTCTGTTCGGATTGCTGTACGGCTGTTTCCGGTTTCTGGTCGAATTCGTGCGGGTGCCGGATGCGCAACTCGGTTATCTGGCGTTCGGCTGGGTCACCATGGGCCAGATCCTGTCGCTGCCGTTGATCATCGCCGGTATCGTATTGCTGGTCATGGCATACCGGCGCAAGGAATTCGCAGGAACCAATTGATGCGCCAATATCTCGATCTCATGCGGCATGTGCGGGATCACGGCGTACGCAAGAGCGATCGGACTGGCACCGGGACCTTGTCCGTGTTCGGTCATCAGATGCGCTTCGATCTGGCCGAGGGGTTTCCCGCCGTCACCACCAAGAAGCTGCATTTTCGTTCCATCATCCATGAACTGCTGTGGTTCCTGCGCGGCGAGACCAATGTCAGCTACCTGCACGAACACAATGTCTCGATCTGGGACGAGTGGGCCGATGAAAACGGTGACCTCGGTCCCGTATATGGCCACCAGTGGCGCAGTTGGCCGACGCCGGATGGCGGGCATATCGACCAGATCAGCCGGGTGCTGGAGCAACTGAAAAAATCCCCCGATTCACGGCGTATCATCGTCAGTGCCTGGAATGTGGCCGATCTGGATCGCATGGCCTTGCAACCCTGTCACGCGTTCTTCCAGTTCTACGTGGCCGAAGGACGGTTGTCCTGCCAGCTCTATCAGCGCAGTGCCGATATCTTCCTCGGCGTACCGTTCAACATCTGTTCCTATGCGCTGCTGACGTACATGGTCGCGCAACAAACGGGGTTGTCGGTCGGGGATTTCATCTGGACCGGCGGTGACTGCCATCTTTATCTTAATCATATGGATCAAGTCGAGGAGCAGCTGGCCCGCAAACCTTATCCGTTGCCGAATCTGAATATCAGGCGCAAGCCGGACTCGCTGTTTGACTACCAATACGAGGATTTCGAAATTGCGGATTATCAGTTTCATCCGGCCATCAAAGCCCCGGTAGCAGTCTGAATGGAACCCATTAGCTGGCAGGATTTCGAAAAGGTGGAACTGCGGGTTGGTACCGTACTAAAGGCGGAGCCGTTCCCGGAAGCGCGCAAGTCTGCTTATAAACTGACCGTGGACTTCGGAACCGAGATTGGTATTCGGAAATCCTCTGTCCAGATCACCGTACATTACGACATGGATGATTTGGTCGGCCGACAGGTACTCGGAGTGGTGAATTTTCCGCCCAAACGCATCGGTCCGTTCATGTCTGAATGTCTGATCTGCGGATTCTATCGTGAGGACGGCAGTGTGATTCTCGCGGTACCTGACAAACCTGTTCCGAACGGAGCCAGATTAGGTTGATGTTCTCGCTCATCGTCGCCGCGGGTGAAAACAACGAGATCGGTAGTCACGGCAAGATGCCGTGGCATCTGCCGGCTGATCTCAGGCACTTCAAGACTGTCACGCTTGGCAAACCCGTCATCATGGGCCGCCGTACCTTCGAATCCATCGGCAAACCGTTGCCGCAGCGTCGCAACATCGTGGTGACGCGTGATCCGGCATGGCGGGCGGATGGCTGCGAGGCTGCGCACTCGCTTCCCGAAGCATTGGTGATGGCGGCCGGCGAGCCGGAGATCATGCTTATCGGGGGTGGGCAACTCTATCGCGAGGCTCTACCGCGCGCCCAGCGCATCTACCTGACACGTGTGCACGGTAACTTTGACGCCGATACGTTCTTCCCGGTGCTTGATATGAAGCAATGGCGCGAGATTGCACGTGAAGCGCACCCGGTGGACGAACGCAATGAGTATGCCTGCACGTTTCTGGTGCTGGAGCGCAGGGTTGCAGGTAATCTGGTCTGATCATCCTGCTTGAGCAAACAGAAAAGGCTTCGTATGTTTTATGCACACGAAGCCTTTTTGTTTATTGATCTGTCGCCGATCAGTCTTTGACGACACTCCGTTTGTCGCCGAGCTCACTCAGCACCGCACCGGTATTGATCTTCTTTACCATGGCATCTACCTGCGCGGTGGGGCCGTTGATGCTGATACGGACATTGATCGTGGCAAGTTTGGAGGGCACCCGCAGGCTGCCGCCAGCGCTCTCGTCGAAACTGGCCAGTTCGTGTGCATTCTTGAGTGCTTGCTTGTCGAAATAGACGGTCACCGTTTCGGTGCCCGAACTGGTGTCACCAGGTTGGCGCATGGCGATGAAGCCGTTGCCATCTCTCACCACTGCACCCGGATCAATGGTACCGGAATCGTTGTTGTTGGTGCTGACGTCAATTTCAATGGGACCGTTGTTCTGGTTTGCCGAGGCCGTCTGCATCGCCAGCTTCTGGTATTGCTGAGAGAGATTCATGACCTCCTGCATATCGCCCTTGGCTTCCGCAGCCATCATCTTCTGCTGATATTCAGTGGCGATTTTCTTCTGTTGTACGTCTGTGGTAAGACGCATGTGATAAGTCGTATTGATCGGCATGAAGCCGGATTTGTCCTGGCAGGCGTAGGTCGGCAGTTGCCAATTTTCGCTCTCCCTGGCGTAAGGTGCCGGAGCAGCGCCCAGCGCAGCCGTGATTCCGGAAACATTCTTCTTGATACTTACCAGATCGTTGCGCATGAAAGTCGCTGTAGTGCGGCCATCACCACAGTTGTCATCGGCCAGTACTTGGGCCGAGAATACACAAATGACGGATGCCAGGGTCAGAGTTGAAGCGATACGCATGATTGTCCCTCCCCAAAAACTTTAACGCACTATATACACCTGGAAAGGTGTTGTACTCAAGCGCTGAATGCCGGCGGGCCGAGTTTCGACAACACCGGTATCTGGCGCGTCAGTTCCTCGAACCACTCCAGTCCGGCGCGGATCTCGGCGCCGAATTGCCGACGGGAATCTGTCAGTTCCCGGGTACGTGCAGTGCTATCGAAATTCTGGTGCGGGTCCTTGGCGTAATGCGCCATGATCGGACCGCTGGTCAGGGTCTGGATGGTCACATCGGTCGCGGGCAGTGCCAGGAAATCGGTGAGAGTCTTGCAGTGTTGCGCGGGCGCAGCCAGGAATGTATCGAAATTCATCCAGCATGTGCGGGCTGGGTTATGTGCGGCTGCCTGGGTGAAGTTCAACAGCATGGCCGCCCAGCTGATGACCGCCTGACGAATATCATCGAGCCCATGGAGTCTGATGCTCTCATCCCCCGTCAGACGTCTGAAATCGGTCAGCCATGCGCCCGTAAAAGCGCGCACGCTTTCCCGGGTCCCCGGCGCCCGCAGCATGGTCGCAAGCCAGGGTTCCAGGTCCATATACAACAGGATCGCCCTGGAATCGGCGCGCGCGCTCATGGCGGGTTGCAGCAGGTTACCAGCCACGCTGGTGCTCTTTATCAACGCGATATCGCTCTCCGCATAGCAGCGGGCTTGCAGCCGGATCACCATCTCGAACAATTCGTGCCATGTCGCTGCATCGAGAGGCGAGTTTGGCGATTCCAGTTCGCGTCGTGCCATGGCCAGTGCCAGAAACCCGAGCGGTTCGCGCAATGCGAAACATCCCGGCAGTTCGCCCAGCAGACGTGAAAGCAGGGTGGATCCACAGTGACCGATATGGAAGATGTAATGCGCAGTGCGTGCAGGCAGTGCAGAGGTGATTTGCAGCAGGGAATCCAGCGCGAACCAGGCGCCCTGGGTGTCTTGTGTAAACATGCGCTCATCGAGGAAAGCAGCTTGCCGGTAGGTGCCTTGGTTCACGTGAACCACCAGCCCGCGGCGATTCATAAAATCCAGGTTCTGCAGAAGATAATCCGGACTTTGTTTCAGACCCTCAAGGAACGGATGTGTATTCAAGTTTCACTCGTTATCCGTTTCAGTGATTGCTGTATCAGCGTATCGGCACGGGCCATGTCGGCGTCTTCGAGCCGGTCGATCGTCGCGGTCAACTCATCCAGGATGCGCTGTTGTACCGCGCCGCGACGCTGCGCTTCGGCATAGGGCAGGTGATGGAACATGACCATCGAATAGCGCGGCACGAATACGCCGGGGTGGCGTTCTTCAAGCAGAAAACCGAGTTTCTTCTGCAGGTGGAATTTCGGGTTGCGGACCACGTCGCGCATCTCCACATAGTTTTCGAGTGCCATCTCCGCGATCGCAGCGGCATCGGGCTGGCGCAGGCGTTCGAATTCGGCGAATACGGTTTTCCAGTCGTCACCGTGATGTTCCAGGCATCGATCCAGTATCAGGCAATCTTCAAACGCACAGTTCATGCCCTGACCGTGGAAAGGCACGATGGCATGCGCGGCATCGCCCAGCAGCAGCGCAGTGTCATCAGCATGCCACGAAGGACAGCGGACAGTGCCCATCATGCCGGTCGGGTGCTTATAGAATTCGGACTGAATATCCGGGATGAGTCCGAGTGCATCAGGAAAATTCTGCCGAAAAAATTCCATCAAGGCATCGGGCTCGCGCAGCGAGGCAAAACTGGGCTCACCCTGGTTGGCAAGAAACAGGGTGACGGTGAAACTGCCATCGAGGTTAGGTAGTGCGATCAGCATGTGCCGGCCGCGTGGCCAGATGTGCAATGCCTCACGCTCCATCTGATGCCGGCTGTCGGCCGCAGCCGGGATGCTGAGTTCCTTGTACCCGTGCGGCAGGATGTCTTCGGTGCATTTCACTCCGAGGTGACGGCGCATGGCCTGACGCACCGCGCTACCGCCGCCGTCGGTGGCGATGAAAGGTGCATCCGTGACCTGGTATTGCCGCCCGCTTACCTCGTCGGTGAAATGTGCAGACCGGCGTGTGAAATCGACGTCATCGCAGCGCTGCCCGAAGCGGATCTGCACACCGGCATTCTCGGCGGCATCCATGAGCAGCATGTTGAGGCCGGGCCGCGAGATGGAATAAATCACCTCGCTTGGCATGCGTCCATAAGGCGTGAGAGTAAGTGTGCCGTCCATACTGTGCAGCATGCGACCCCGCATCGGGATCAGCAGTTTGCTGACTTCTTCGTAGAGGCCGACTTTGTGCAATGGCCGGATCCCGCGTTGGGCGAGGGCCAGATTGATGGACCGGCCGGCGGGGACATCGTGTCGTCGCATGTCGGCCCGGCGTTCGTAGAGCGTCACATCGAAACCGCGCTGTGCCAGCAGCATCGCCAACAGACTGCCGGCCAATCCAGCCCCTATGACGCTGAGATTTTTTTTCTTGTTCATGGTGGTTCAATCGAACAGTTCGGAAAGTATCTCGACGAAGTTATAGACATCGGCATAACGGTTGTAGAGCGGCACCGGTGCCAGACGGATCACATCCGGTTCCCGCCAGTCACAGGTGACGCCACGTCGTTCCAGTGTTTCGTACATTTCGCGTGCGCGGTCGCGGTTTGCATGTACCCGCAGTGACAACTGGCAACCGCGCTCCGTGGGATTTGCGGGCGTGATGATATCGACCTGATCGCGCAGGCGTTCACGCAGCAGAAATTCCAGATAGCCGGTGAGTTGCACAGACTTTTCGCGCAATGCCGGCATGCCGACGTCATCGAATATTTCCAGCGAGGCCAGCAGCGGTACCAGCCCGAAGATCGGTGGATTGCTCAGCTGCCAGCCTTCGGCGCCCGGCATGGGTACGAATTCCGGGCCCATCTGGAAGCGCGAGGTCTTGTCGTGCCCCCACCAGCCAGCCAGACGCGGGCGCTCGAAATCATGGGCATGACGCTCGTGGACGAAGCAACCGGCCACCGCACCGGGCCCGCTGTTCATGTATTTGTAGTTGCACCAGACTGCGAAATCCACGCCCCAGTCATGCAATTTCAACGGCAGATTACCGGTGGCATGCGCGAGATCGAAACCGACTACGCAACCCTGCGCCTGTCCAGCGCGGGTCAGGCGTGCCATATCGAACACCTGACCGCTGTAATACTGCACTCCAGGCAGTAACAGCAACGCGATACGCTCGCCTTCGCTCTCCAGCAAGGCCTCGATCTCCTCGTTGGCGATGAGGGCACTGTCTTTGCGCGGATGCAGTTCGATCAGCGCTTCATCCGGATCGAGACCGTGCAGCCGCAGCTGCGACATCACCGCATAACGGTCGGATGGAAAAGCGGCACGTTCGATGACAATCTTGTAACGTGTTTTGGTCGGACGATAGAAGCTCATCATCATCAGGTGCAGGTTCGCCGTGAGTGAATTCATGTTCACGACTTCAACCGGTTTTGCACCCACCAGACGCGCGGTGCGCTCGGTGAAGAATTCGTGGTATGGCATCCAGGGCCGGCGCCCGGCGAAATGCGCCTTGACCGCCAGTTTTGCCCAATCCTCCAGTTCTTCCTGTATGTAGCGCGCGGTGGATCTGGGTTGCAGGCCCAGCGAGTTGCCACAGAAATAGATCTCGTCGGCGTCGTCATGGCGCGGGATATGGAACAGCTCGCGCTGAGCAGCGAGCGGATCATTACGATCGAGTTCGGCGGCAAAGGTGGCGTCGGTACGGAACGTCATCTCATCTCCAGAGGGTAGATAATCGGCCGGCTGGGTGCGGCGTCGCTCATGAAGGCAGGGATCTGCAGATCGAGCAGGTAATAACCGTCTTTGATCTGATCCGGTACGTAGATCATTTCAGTGACGGTGCTGCGCGGGCGTTTGGCATCCTGTTTGCGGCGGCTGCCCGCCGGCAGGCCCCAGAAGGCACGGTGTGCAGCGAGCCGGCCTGCGTCGTGCATGGGATCAAGCGACGGCAGGTCCACCAACAGATGTTCCACTCCCGCTTCAACCAGCAGCATCACAGCATCTTCCGCCAGATAAGCGGGGGGTACCTGATCATAGCGGTGACTGAGTTTTTCCTTGCTGTTGGGCAGGGTGCGGATGATGAATGCGGTATGCAGTTCGCGCAGCGGATGATGTTGCAGACTCATCTTGATGAGTGCAGCATCGATGACATTATGACGTGGCGCGATCGTGACCAGGGTTGCGGGCAACAGGGACTGATGCAGCTGTTCGGTGACCGCGACAGCATCGTCCACAATATGGCCGACACATTCCGTATGAGTACCGTTACAGTGCGGGACCAGCTGGTACCGCCCGACATTGCAGCTGCCGCCCTGATGGGTATCGCCGGTGAACCCGTCCGCCTGTAACGGTGCAGCGCTGGCGGGTGGTGCCGCGAAGAAATTCGGTTGGGGACCGTCGAACTGCAAAGGAATTGCCAGCGAGATCCCGCGTGCCAGTTCGGCACTGCCGTGATGCGTCCCCAGTTCTATCTGCAATTTGTTCACTGGAAACGTGCCTTGTCGAGCTGCAACCATTCCAGCGCGGTGCCATGCAACAAGCGCGCTTTGATGGCGTTATCCAGCGGCATGGATTCGATGAGTTTGCCCGGCGCGTGTTCGCCCAGTGGGAACGGATAATCGCTGCCGAGCGCGATACTGTCCGCGCCCATGAGGTCGATCATGTATTGCAACGCAGCCGGATGATGGACCAGCGAATCCACGTAGAAGCGGCCCAGATAGCTCATCGGATTGACCGCGTTGTCTACCGCACACAGGTCGGGACGCACCTTGAAGCCGTGCTCGATGCGGCCGATGGTGGCGGGGAACGAACCACCACCGTGGGCGAAGGCTACTCGCAGTTTCGGCAGTCGCTCCAGCACACCACCGAAGATCATCGAGCAGATAGCGAGAGAGGTCTCGGCCGGCATCGCCACCAGCCACGGCGTCCAGTATTTCTGCATGCGCTCCTTGCCGAACATGTCCCAGGGATGCACGAACACTGCTGCACCCAGGGCTTCGGCCGCCTGCATCACCTCGAACACATGCGGGTCATCCAGGTTCCAGTCGTTGATATGCGAACCGATCTGTACGCCCGGCAGTTTCAGTTCTTTCACGCAACGTTCGAGCTCGCGGATCGCCAATGCCGGTGACTGCATGGGCAGCGTACCGAGTCCGATGAAACGTTTTGGATGTTTCGTGACGACACCCGCGATGTGGTCGTTCAACAGGCGACTCAGATCGTGAGCGTGCTCCGGCTTGGCCCAATAACTGAACATGACCGGTACCGTCGAGAGCACCTGCACGTTGACCTGATGGGCATCGGATTCATGCAGTCGCGTCTCTGCATCCCAGCAGTTGGCTTCGATATCGCGGAATTTCCTGCCGTCCAGCGTCATGCAGGCGCAACCGGGGCCGGTGTGCTCGAGTTGCACGAAGCCTCCGTAGCCGTATTTCTGCTTAAGGTCCGGCCAGTTCTCGGGCAGGATGTGGGTATGGATGTCTATCTTCAGCGTCATGATTATTTTTTGGGCCTTTCCATGACGCTGCCGCAGGTCTTGCAGGTACGATGTTCCAGGCTGCTGAAGAAACGATCGAACACCGGCGGGAACTGGGTTTCG
Source organism: Gammaproteobacteria bacterium (assembly GCA_050739495.1). Lineage (GTDB taxonomy): Bacteria > Pseudomonadota > Gammaproteobacteria > Natronospirales > REEB76 > DASSKW01. The sequence continues at coordinate 24,672 of JBOIBL010000066.1, forward strand.
ATGTTCGTGAGACGGAAATATTCCTCGTAAAGCTTGTGATGGCATTTCTCGCAATACCACTGCAGACCATCTTGTTCCTGTGGCAGTCGCGGACGTTCGATCACCAGACCGACTGTATTCGCATAACGTTGCGGCGAATGGGGCAGATGTGGCGGAATCAGCAATATCTCGCCCTGCTGGATCGGGATATCGTGCGGACGTCCATGCTGCATGGTCTTGAGCAGCATCGCGCCTTCGATCTGATAGAAGAATTCTTCACCAGGGTCGTCGTGATAATCCTTGCGCGAATTGGGGCCGCCGACGATCTGCACCACGAAACCGGTATCGGTGTAAATACGCTTGTTGCCTACCGGGGGTTTCAGCAAGTCACGATGATCATCTATCCATTTCTTGAGATTGATCGGTGCGAGATTCCACATGACGGCTTCCCCCTTGACTGGCTAGATGGTCGCAATGCACTTCAGTTCGATGGCGATCGGCGTCGGCAATGCCGTTACCTCGACCGTGGTACGACACGGTTGGTTATCCCGGAAATATTCTGCGTATAAACGGTTATACGTTGCGAAATCGTTTTCCATATCGGTCAGGAACACGGTCACGTCCACGAGTTTGTTCCAGCCGGAACCGGCATCTTCCAGGATCACGCGCACGTTCTCGAATACCGAGCGGCACTGCGCCTCGATGTCATGAGCGATGGGCTTGCCTTGTGCATCCAGGGTAACTCCCGGAATTTCCTTGCTGCCGCGCTTGCGCGGACCGACACCGGACAGGAACAGCAGATTGCCGACGCGCCGCGCATGCGGGTACAGGCCCACCGGCTCCGGTGCTTTTGTCGAATCAATCTTGTCGGAGTTACTCATATTTGATGCACACGTTGCGCGCTTCAGTGAAGAAGCGCATGGCTTCCCAACCGCCTTCACGGCCGCTGCCGGATTGCTTGACGCCACCCATCGGTACTCGCAGATCGCGCAGCATCCAGCAGTTCACCCAGATCAGGCCGGCTTCGAGTCGCGCAGCGATGCGATGGCAGCGGGATACGTCGGCGCTCCACAGTGAAGCGGCCAGACCGTAAGTCGTGCCATTGGCGTAAGCCACAGCCTGGTCTTCATCATTGAACGGGATCAACGTGACCACCGGGCCGAAGATCTCTTCCTGGTTGACGCGGCAATCGGCTGGCAGATTCTCAATCACGGTGGGTTCAATGAACCAGCCGTCCTTGCAGCGTCCTGCAAGCTGTGTGCGTTTGCCGCCGCACAGGATCGTGCCGCCTTCTTTGCGCGCCAAATCGATATAACCAAGGACTTTTTGCATATGCGGCTCGGAGACCAGCGCGCCTTGTTCGGTGGACTCTTCCGATGGATCGCCTTGTTGCAGCGTCTTGACTCGCGCGACGAAGGCATCACGAAAGCGGGCATAGAGACTGCGTTCGATCAGGATGCGCGAACCGCACAGACAGATCTCGCCCTGATTGGAGAATGCTGCACGCACGCTCTCGTTCACTGCGGTATCGAAATCACAATCCGCGAATACCAGGGTCGGGTTTTTGCCGCCCAGTTCCAGCGACAGTTTTTTGAATTTCGGTGCCGCACGCGCCGCGATGTCGGCGCCGGTTTTGGTACCACCGGTGAACGAGATCGCCTTCACATCCGGGTGTTCGACCAGAACGGTGCCGGCCTTGGGCCCGAGCCCGTGTACTACATTGAAGACACCGGCCGGCAAGCCGGCTTCCGCGCAGAGTTCGGAAAACAGATACGCGGTCATCGGTGTGATCTCGGACGGCTTCGCGACCACGCAATTTCCGGCCGCGAGCGCCGGTGCGATCTTCCAGGTGAACAGATACAGCGGCAGGTTCCACGGCGAGATGCAGCCGACCACGCCCAACGGCGATCGCAGGGTGTAATTGATGGCGCCGGTTTCCATGGCGTGCGATTCACTGGCGAACTGGGTCGCTGCCGCCGCGAAGAAACGCAGATTGGACACGGCACGCGGAATATCCAGACGCCGCGCCAGGGCGACGGGTTTGCCGGAATCGACACTCTCCGCACGCACCAGTTTTTCCAGATCGCGTTCCACCAGCTCGGCAAGTTTCAACAGCCATTGACTGCGGGTTTCGGCGGGCGTCGCGGACCAGGCGGGAAACGCACGTTTCGCCGCCGCGACAGCGTGATCGACATCGGTCTTGTGCGAATCCGGAATCCGCGCGTAGCTCTGGCCGGTCGCGGGTTCGAAATCATCCAGCCAGCCGCCTGAGCTGGCAGGCACCAATTGACCGTCTATATAGTTCGCGAGTTTCAGCATCTCACAGGCTCTGGATACGTCCGCCGTCCACCGGCAGATTGATGCCGTTGATGTAATTGGCGGCGGGCGAGGCGAGGAAGGCGATCGCGGCAGCGATTTCTTCGGGTTCAGCGAGGCGACCGAGCGGGATCAGGGCGCGTGCATCGGCTTCTATCTCTGCGATCGACCGTTGTTCCTTTTCCGCGCGCGCCTTGAACAGGCTTGCGATGCGTCCGGTGTGGGTGAACCCCGGCAACACGTTGTTGACGGTGATGCCGTGTGGACCGAGTTCGTTGGCGAGGGTCTTGGACCAGCCAGCGACTGCCCAGCGGATGGTGTTCGAGACCCCGAGTCCCTTGATGGGTTCTTTCACCGAGGTCGAGATGACATTGATGATGCGGCCGTAGCCGGCAGTCTTCATGCCTGGCCACAAGGCCTGCACCAGGATCTGCCCGGAGAGCAGCAGGCGAGAAAAGGCCTGCTGATATTCATCGAGTTTTGCAGCATGTGCCGGACCGCCGGGTGGACCGCCGGAATTGTTGATCAGGATGTGGACTGGCGCGTGCTGTTTGAGCCAGGCCTTGAGTGCGCTATCGAGTGCTGCCGGTTGTTCGAAGTCGGCACAGAAAAAATCGTGTTGCTGGTGATGGTCCGTCGCCAGCGCTGTCAGCACGGTCTTGAGCTTGTCTTCCGAACGTGCGACCAGGGTGACACTGGCGCCGAGTTCCGCCAGCGCCCGTGCTGTCGCGGCACCGATACCCTGGCTGGCGCCGCCCACCAGGGCGCGCTTGCCGGAGAGATCGAGATTGAGGATGGTTCGCGGCATAAGGCTCTCCACTATATCAGGCGGCGACGCCGGTTCTCATGCTTCGCCAGGACGCAACACACCGGGGCAATCGACGCTGTACCAGCCGCCGCTGTCGTCGCCATCCAGTCTGAGTGCCGAGAGCCGGCCACCCCAGACGCATCCCGTGTCCAACGCATACACAGTCTGGCCCGTGACTTCACCGAGCGTAGACCAATGACCAAACAGGACATGCAGGGTGGCACTGGCGCGAGCCGGCGCTTCAAACCAGGGTACGAACCCGGCGGACTGGCTGCCGGGCTTGCCCTTGTGCTTGAGATCGAGCTGGCCTTCGGGTCCCACGAAGCGCAGCCGGGTGAAGCAGTTGACGATGAAACGCAGTCGCGCCATGCCGCTGAGCTTGGGTGACCATCGGTCAGGCTGATCCCCATACATGTGAGTGAAGAACTCTGCAGCGTCGGGGCCGCGTAACACGGCTTCCAGTTCGCGTGCGCAGGCTTGCGCGGTCGTCAGATCCCATTGCGGCGGCAGGCCGGCATGGACCAGCGTGTAGCCCAGCGCGCCATCGTGATACAGGAGTGGCCGGGTCCTGAGCCAGGCCAACAGGTCGTCGCGATCCTGGGCAGCCAGGATTGCGTCCAGCGTATCGCTCGGTCGTAGTGTGGCGTGCCCTGCTGCGACCGCCAGCAGGTGCAGATCGTGGTTACCGAGCACGCAGATTGCGCGCTCGCCGAGCCCCTTGACGAAACGCAGCGTCTCCAGCGATTTCGGTCCGCGGTTGACCAGATCGCCGGTCAGCCAGAGTCGGTCTTCCGCAGGATTGAAATCGAGCCGATCAAGCAGGCGTCGCAGGTCGTCGTAACAGCCTTGGATATCGCCGACAGCAAAAATAGCCATGCTTAATGGAGCATTCCCGGGACCGCGAGCCGGAAGGGGGCGATCGGTGCATCGAAGTGTTGTCCCTGGTCGCTGATCATCTGGTAATCGCCCTGCATGGTGCCGACCGGGGTTTCCAGCACCGCCCCGCTGGAATAGCGGAAACCTTCTCCGGGTTTGATGTGAGGTTGCTCACCGACTACGCCTTCGCCACGGACTTCCTGCACCTTGCCGTTGGCGTCAGTGATGAGCCAGTGACGGGTCAGCAGTTTGGCCGACACGATGCCCTGGTTGCGGATCGTGATGGTGTAGGAGAACACGAAGCGATTCTCTTCGGGGTCGGACTGGGCGGCGACATAGGCCGTTTCCACGTCCACGCGAATGTCGTTGGTGGTGTCGTTCATGAGTTCCGGAAACGTATGGGAAAACAGGGCGGAGCGGTATTTTAACGGAAAACCCCAACTCTCGCCGGGTTGGCCATAGCGATGGGAGACTCGGTTCAGAGGCTCAGAGAGGGAGGAAGCCGGCTTCAGCCGATCCGCACCGCCAGGACATCGCAGGGCGCCTTGTGCAGTACCGATTTTTCGGTAGAACCGAGCAGGAGAGCCAGGCCGTGACGCTCGCGGCTGCCCAGTACCAGCAGATCCACCTGTTCCTCGGTAGCCACGCGAACAATCTCGGCCTTGATCCTGCCGACTTCGACCCGGTGCGGGGCATCGGCCAGCCCCAGGCGGGTACACAGCGCATCCAGGCGCTGGCGGGCACTTTGCAATAACTCACCCTCGAGATCTACCGGCGGAGGCAGCAAGGCCTCGCCGGCCGGGTCCACCGGGATGAATTCCAGCACATGCAGCAGGCTGACTTTGGCGCCGGGGGCTACCTCCAGGCCACGTTTGACCACGGCGGCGCTGTCGTCGCTGAGATCGACGGCAATCAGGACATTCCGGTAGGCAGCCATGGCTCATCTCCCGCCCTTGGAACAGGCTCAAGAGTATACGGGCAGCCGCGCCGCTGCCAGCCCGTTTCAGCCCAGATTACTGAGCCGGGCGTAATCGGCGGGACTGACGGTTTCCGGGCGTGTCCCCGGGTCGATGCCCGCAGCCCGGATCCGCGCTTCGTCGACGGTCCCCAGCAGGGCATTACGCAGGGTCTTGCGGCGGTGACTGAACGCTTGCGTCACCAGCCGGGCGAAGCGTATCGGATCGTCGATCGGGAAGGGGGGCGCGGTATGCGGTGTCAGGCGCACGAACGCGGATTCGACTTTCGGCGGCGGCGAGAAGGCACCGGCTCCGATATTGAACAGGGGTTCGACCCGGCATCGCACTGCAAGCATGACCGTGAGCCGGCCGTATTCCTTGCCACCCGGTCTGGCAGCCATGCGCTGCACGACTTCCTTCTGCAACATGAAGTGCATGTCCTGAACCGCGTCGGCCTGGGCCAGAAAATGGAACAGCAGTGGCGTGGAGATGTTGTAAGGAAGGTTGCCGATCAACCGCATTCGGGAGCCGGCCGGCAGCAGTGCGCGCAGATCGGTTTTCAGCGCATCGCCCTGCACGATGCGCAGCGTGCCTTTGCCGGCCGCGGCGGCTTCCAGCCGCGGGATCACGTCGCGATCCAGTTCTACCGCAGTCAAGGTGCCACAACGTTCCAGCAAGGGCAGGGTGATGGCGCCGAGACCCGGTCCGATCTCGATCAGGCAATCGCCGGGTTTGGGTGAGATCGCGAGCAGGATCTTGTCGATGACGTTGCGGTCGTGCAGGAAATGTTGACCGAAGCGTTTACGCGCGCGATGTTCGCTCATGCGCGCTGACTCATCGTCACGGCCAGTTCCAGTGCGGCTGCCAGGCTGCCGTGTTCGGCGCGACCGCTGCCCGCCAGTTCCAGTGCCGTACCGTGATCTACCGAAGTGCGGATGATGGGCAAGCCCAGCGTGACGTTCACGGCATGACCGAATCCGGCGTATTTCAATACCGGCAATCCCTGATCGTGATACATGGCGAGCACGGCATCGATCTGCGTCAGACGTTGCGGATTGAAGGCGGTGTCGGCCGCGACCGGTCCAATCAGATGCATGTCTTCTGCTCGCAATACATCACATACCGGCGTGATGATGTCGATTTCCTCACGCCCGAGATGCCCCCTTTCTCCGGCATGCGGGTTGAGGCCCAATACCAGGATACGCGGCGCCGTAATCCCGAAGCGGTGAATCAGATCGGCATGCAGCACGCGCAAGGTATGGGTGAGGCTGTCACGCGTGATGGCAGCGGGGACCGCAGACAAGGGCAGATGCGTGGTGGCAAGTGCGATGCGCAAGTCGCCGGCGACCAGTAGCATGACCGGTGCGGGAGCGTGACAGCGTGCCGCCAGGTATTCGGTGTGGCCGCTGAACGCGATGCCGGCATCGTTGATCACTGCCTTGTTCACCGGTGCGGTGACCATGGCAGCGAATTCTCCTGACCGGCAACCATCCACGGCACGATCCAGCAGCCCGAGGACATAACGGGCGTTTTCCGGATCGAGCTTGCCGGCAATGACCGGTGCGCGTGCAGGTATATTCAGGATCTGCAAAGTACCGGCGGACTGGGTGCTCGATTTGCCACGCTGGTAGGTTTCGAGCCGGAGCGGCACACCCATGGTCCGGGCCCGTGCAGCGATGACTTCCATGTCACCGATGGCCACGATTTGTACGGCATGCGCCTGTTGTGCGAGGAGAATGCAGATATCCGGGCCGACACCGGCCGGCTCGCCGGTGGTGAGCGCGATGCAGACCGGCTGCATGCTCATGTCCGCCTCAGTTATGGGAGGCCGCGTCGTCGAGGTGGTACTCGAGGTACGCCGAACCTCGCAACTGGCTCAGCCAATCCTGCAGGATCTGATCCGATTTGCGTGCATAGATCGCTTCATACGCCTTGTTCTTGCGGGCTTCTTCGGTCTGATCCGCATCGCGACGTCCCAGTACCTGCAGAATGTGCCAGCCATATTGCGATTTGAACGGCTCGCTGATTTGTCCGACCTGCAATTTGTTCATCTCCTGCTCGAACGCGGGCACCGTGGAACCCGGATCGACCCAGCCCAGATCGCCGCCATTGTTGGCTGAGCCGGGATCTTCGGAATATTCCTTGGCCAGTTTGGAAAAGTCGGCACCCGCCAGGATCTGCTTGCGGAGGTCTTCGAGCTTGGCTTCTGCCTGCTCACTGGTCATCAATGCGCTGGGCTTGATCAGGATGTGGCGAGCATGCGTCTGGGTGACGACCACTTTCTTGTCCTGGCGTTTGACATCGTCCACCTTGACGATATGGAACCCGCTCGGACTCTGCACGGGCTCCGAGAACTCGCCGGGCTTCATACTGGTGATGATACTGGTGAAGATCGTCGGTAATTCGGATTGTTTGCGCCAGCCTAAATCGCCACCTTTAAGTGCCTGCTGGCCATCGGAGGAGGCGACTGCGGTGGCGGCAAAGTCGGCACCCTGCTTCAGTTTTGCATAAATCGCCTGGGCTTTCTTGCGTGCCGCAGCCACCTGATCGGCGGTGGGATTGATTGAGGTAGCGATCAGGATCTGCGACAGGTGATATTGAGTGTCGGCGTCGCCACCTTCCTGGTCCTGCTTCAGTTGTGCTTCGACTTCGCGCGGTGTGATGTGCATCTGATCCTGGACCAACTGTTGTTGCAGCTTCTGGATGATGATCTGGTCGCGCAGCTCTTGCCGGAAATCCGCATAGTTCATACCCTGCTCTTTGAGTTTGTCGGGTAACTGGCTGAGTGTTACACCGTTTCGTTCCGCGATGCGGCTGATGGTCTGATTCACTTCGTCATCGCTGACGGTGATGCCTTTGGCGCTGGCCTGCTGCAATTCCAGCTTGGCGGTGATCATCTGATCCAGCACCTGTTTGCGCAACACACTCATGGGGGGCAAGGCGGTGTTGCGCGCGGTGATCTGCTGGGTGATATCGGTGACCCGCTTGTCCAGCTCGCTCTCGAGGATCACGTCCTCATTGACGACGGCGACGATGCGATCGAGCTCGGTGCCGGCTTGCGCCAGTTTGTCCTGTTCCGGGTTGGGCGCAGCTCTGGTGGCCGATACTTCCGGCGGTGGCGGAGGCGTGGAAGCACAGCCCTGGACGAGGATCAATGTGGCGATTAGAACCGCCAGCAGACGGAGCGGGGTTTTCAGCATGGGGCACGGACCTGGTTCAGTGGGAAGGGGACGGGTCTGAATAACCTAGGATACCATTTTGCAGGAAGTCTTCGAGGCGATGACCGATGTTGGCCAGGCCCTTGAGCTGGAGTTCGAGGAAATACTGCGAATCCGGCACGCCGGTCTGGGTAATGAAGTGGCGGTGCACGATCTGGAATGTCCAGCAGCAATTGTCGTACTGGAAACCTACAAAGGTCTCGAGAGTCAGGTGGTTCTGGACGTCGTAGTTCCAGCGTCCCACGGTGCTCCAGTTGCCGGTCAGGGGCCAATCCAGGGACAGATCGGTCTGCTTGAGATTCAACTGGCGGTTGTAGCGGTAAGCCAGGTTAATCACCTGATGGTAAGCCGGATGATACTGCACACCGACTGCTGCCAGATCGGTCTGCCGGGTGTAGGGATTCCATTGCTGGCCATAAGAGGTGGACCACCGGTCATTCATGTTCAGGGTGACGTTGGCGACCAGATCCGAGAACAGGTTGGTATCGGGGGCGGTTGGTTTGGAGCACGATGTCGGTAACGGACAATACTGCAGTTGTACGCGGCGGTCCTTGAAATAGCGGATCTCTCCGAGACTGGTCTGCAGTATCTCCGAGCCATCATTGCCATCCAGCAGCCGGCTGGTCAGCGCATAGCTGAGCTGATTCGCATCTCCCTGCCGGTCCGCGCCGAAGAAACGGTTATCGGTGAACAACTGCAGGAAACTGAATTGCGGTTGCAGGCTGTCAAATCGCGGGATGTCGGATTGATCCCGGTACGGCGCGTAAAGGTAAAACAATCTCGGTTCGAGAGTCTGGATGTAGTTACCGCCATCGGTGCTGCGCTCCAGTGACAAACCGCTGTCCAGACTGAGGATCGGCAACCCGCGAGTGATATGGGTTTGTTGCCCTGCCAGCACGTTGCTGTCCAGATTGTAATCGGTAAAGCGATAGGCCGCGGTCGGCGTCAGGTAATAACCGGCCGTGCCGAAGGTATCGCTGACACTGGGTTTGAGGTCCGTGCGTACCGCGCCGACGCGCAGGTCCTGCTGGAAGCGTACCAGCTCGGATTGCAGATTGAACTGCGGCCCTTGAGAAGCCGCATCGCTCTGCCAATCCAGACTGATCTGCGGCAGACGGCGGTAAGGGTAGCTGAGCGGTGATATGGTTGGATCCACGATCTGGTATTCCTGCACCTGGGTCTGGAACGTCAGATCGGCATCGTCCGAATTGTAATTGATGGCGGCATGACGTTCTTGCACGGTGGTGGCAATCGTAGTCAGGCTGTTGCCGAGATCCTGGAAATAGAGATTATCGGATACCCAGTTGTAGGCGGTATTGAATGCCCAGCCATTGCTGTTGTTGCTGATTTCGGCGTTATCGTTGTTTTCATCGTTGTTGGTGTAGTTGGTATCACTGGTTTGGGTACCCAGTGGCGTGTTATCTGCGAAATGGAACATTCCGCGTTCCTGATCGGCAAGCTTGTCATGGGGCAGGTAATTGAAATCGAACTGTCCGCGGGAACCGCCTTGCAGCAGGTAGCGAAATTCACCGCCCAGGTCTACGCCACGCTGGGTGATTATCCGGGGTGACAATGTTGCGTCGTAATTTGGCGCCAGATTGAAATAGTACGGCAGTGTGATATCGGTGCCGGTCCGGGTCGAATAGCCGAAGCTGGGGGACAGGAAGCCGGATTTGCGATCGTCGTTGAGTGGAAAGTTGATGTAGGGTGTCCACAGGATCGGCACGCCATAAAAATCGATGACTACATTGTGTCCGATCCCGGTATTGGTGGACTGGTCCAGAAACATGTTGGATGCATGCAGCATCCAGTCCTGGTTACCGACCGGGCAAGTGGTGTAATGCATGTCGGTCAGGATGCTGTGATCCTTGTCGAGCATCCGCATCTGTTTTGCGCGGCCGCGGCCATGGCGTTTGGGCAGGAAGAAATCGGCATCATCGAAGGTGCCACTGGCGCTATTGAGATCGTAGTCTGCTGTATCGCCGTACAGGGTCATGTTGGGCGAATAGAAATGCACGTCATCGGTGGCGTGAATCTTGCCGGTGACCGAGTTGTAGCGCATGCGGTCCGAGGTCATCTGCCGTGAACCCTGTACCGCCTTGGGATGACCGGTAAGAGTGGTTATGCCGTGTACGTAACCGTCCTCATGATCCGCGAACAATTCGGTCGGTTGCTGACTGTCGGGCGGTGCACCAGGAGGTGGCGGCGGGACTGGAGAGGCTGGCAGCGCGGGGCACAGCCCCCACTGGTCGTAACCGATAGTGCCATTGCCGGGTGTATTGGTGCTGGCTGTAGCAGCGTTCATGGGGGGCTGGGACGGGGGCGGCGCAGCGAAGGCCGATGCGGCCGCGAACAGCGTGGCTGCCATGACGAACACGCGGCCTCGTTGCACTGCACAAGCTCCTGGATAACGAATCACGAAAGCGCGGCGTACAATCGCATACTTTAATAATAGGTTCAAACCTGCGGTGAAGGCGTGTCAGGCAGAGACCATGTATTAGAGCGCTGGGTAATGGAAAAGCTGGGCATGCCCGCCGTAAGGTTGACGCCGGCCTCGGCGGATGCCAGCTTCCGGCATTATTTCCGTGTTGCCACGGACACGGGCTCCGTGATCGTGATGGATGCCCCGCCACCCCAGGAGGATTGCCGCCCATTCCTGCGAGTGGCAGAGCTGTTGCACGATGCGGGGGTGCATGCGCCGGTGGTGCTGGCGCAGGACCTGGAACAGGGATTCCTGCTGCTCACGGATCTCGGCAAGCACACCTATCTCGATGTATTGGACGAACAGAATGCCGATGAGTTGTTCTGTGACGCCATCAGCACACTATGTAAATGGCAACTGGCCAGCCGTCCCGCGATCTTGCCAGTCTATGATCGCGCATTGTTGCGACGTGAACTGAGTCTGTTTCCGGAATGGTATGTGGCCCGGCATCTGGGCATCACGCTCTCACACCATGAGCAGGAAACGCTCGATGCGGTATTCCGGCTGTTGGAAGACAGCGCACTGGCTCAACCGCAGGTATACGTGCATCGCGATTACATGCCGCGCAACCTGATGCTCAGCACTCCGAATCCTGGCGTGCTCGATTTCCAGGATGCAGTGTATGGCCCCATCACCTATGACGTCGTCTCATTGTTCCGGGATGCCTTCCTGTCCTGGGACGAGAAACGGATCGGGGCCTGGTGTGCGCAATATCGTGAGCAGGCCCAAAAGGCCGGTTTGCCGGTCCAGGATGAAGCGGAATTCATCCGGGCATTGGACTGGATGGGATTGCAACGGCATCTGAAGGTATTGGGGATATTCGCCCGCATCAATTATCGCGACGGCAAACCGAACTACCTCGTCGATACCCCGAGATTTTTGAACTATGTCCGTACGATTGGTGGGCGCTATCCGGAATTCACGTCGTTGCTCGAGTTGCTGGATACACTGGAACGCTATGCCGAGACTGTCGCGGTGAGCATATGAAGGCGATGATCCTCGCCGCGGGCAGGGGTGAACGGCTGCGGCCATTGACTGACACGACGCCCAAGCCATTGATCGAAGTGCGCGGCAAACCGCTGCTCCAGTGGCACATCGAACATCTGCGCGATGCCGGATTCACGCGGCTGGTTATCAACACCTCTTGGCTGGCGGACAAGATACAGGGCTGGCTGGGTGACGGCTCGCAATTCGGTGTCAGCGCGCAGTTCTCGTATGAAGGCCCGAGGCCATTGGAGACGGGTGGTGGGATCGTGAAGGCGTTGTCGCTGCTGGGGAAAGAGCCTTTTCTGGTCATCAATGGCGATATCTGGACAGATTACCCGTTCGAGAATCTCAAGCAT
>JBOIBL010000067.1:0-4261 GCA_050739495.1 Gammaproteobacteria bacterium
GTAACATACAGGTCATCCCCTTCTCGCCTCCGGATCAGGTGAAGCTGGGAGCGGACGGCTCTGCCGATATGGTCCTCACCTTTCGCAACACACATGACTGGCTGAACAAGAGTGATGCCGCGCTGGAATCGGCATTCAAAGCTGCTTACGCAGTGTTGAAACCCGGCGGAACCTTCGGCGTGGTGGAGCACCGTGCGCGTCCTTACTCGGATGCGGAGATCAGTTCCCGCGGACTGCATCGCATCCCGGAGGATTACATGATCTCACTGGCTCTGCAGAACGGCTTCGTGCTGGCCGGTGTCTCGGAGATCAATGCCAACCCAAAGGATGACGAGAGCGTCAACGTGCATCGCCTGATGCCGGACCTGGTGAGCAAAGATCAATCCCTCAAGGCCATCGGCGAGAGCGATCGCATGACGCTCAAGTTCGTGAAGCCTTAAGCGGTGAAACCGGTTAGACCGGTTACAGTGCGAGAACAGTCATCATCGCCAGGCAGGTAAACCGAAGCGATCGCGGAATAAAAACCGGATTGCTTCCCGCCACGCTTCGCTCGCGGCTAAAGGCCCACACGCTCGCAATGACAAAGGGAAGAAATCCGACTTTCAGCGTGCCACGGGCTTGGCTTGGTCGGCCATGACCACTTCGGGTTCCTGCACGTAGTTGCCCTGGATGTATTCGATGCCGATCTGGTAGAGCACCGCCATGGTCTCGGGCTTTTCAACCCGTTCCGCCACGGTATGGATCTTGAGTTCAGTGGCTTTCTCGACATACGCCTGCACGGCTTCGCGTTTCTTGTCGTCGGCCGCCAAGGCAGCGGTGATTACGCCATCGATCTTCATGTAGTCCACGTTGCGCACCAGTTCGAGGGTGTGCAGCGGATCGTGCCCGACGCCGAAATGTTCCAGCGCGAAGCTGCAATGCAGCTTGCGTACGCCTTCGGCGAAGCCGCGCGTGTCGGTGATGTATTTCTCGGCGGACTTTTCCGCGACCTCGAACACCAGATGGCCGGCCGGAATGGAAGGCGTCGCGGAGACCATCATCTTCTCGATCCACGACAGCAGGGTCTTGTCGGTGAGGGACTGATCCGAGACGCGCAGGAAGAAGGTCGGTTGGACACCGGCTTTCAGGCGTTCGCACATCAGCTTGATTGCGTTTTCCATGATCCAGCGATCGATGGCGACGATCATGCCGGTGCGTTCGGCAGCGGGGAAGAAATCCTTGGGCGCGATCTCTTCGTCTTTCTCACCACGCATGCGCACCAGAATGTCGTACACATCGTTGTTATCGCCGGTGAGGCTGGCGATGGGCTGATAGACCAGCATGAAGCGGTTGTTCTTGATGGCTTCGGTGAGGCGGCGTTTCCATTCGGTATCGGTGACGCGACCTTGCGCATCCACGATCGGCGGGGTCCAGCCGACGACTTTGTTGCCGACGCCTTGACCCGCTTTCTGCAAGGTTTCTTCGGCGTCGGCCAGCAGGCGCTCGGGATTCTTGTGCTGCTCGTCCAATTCCAGATAACCGATGCTGCAGGTCAGGCTGGTGGACTTGCCTGCGCTCTCGAAGATGCGGCTGGCGGCGGTGCCGCGTAACTTGTCCGCCCATTCGGTAATTTCCTTGAGACTCGATCTAGTCGCGATCACGGCGAACAGGGTGCCGCCGAAACGCGCCGGGATATCTTCTTTGCTGACGCTGGTGCGGATTAAATCCGCGAAGCCTTTGATGATGCCATCGCTGGCCAGCACGCCGACTTTCTCGGCGATCGCAGAGAATTTGTCGAGCTTGATGTACAGCAGTGCGCGCACTTTGCCTTTGCTTTCCTTGGGCAGTTCCGTCTTGAGCACTTCGACGAAATGCACCCGGTTGGTGAGACCGGTGAGCAGATCCAGGTTGCGCACCATGGCGAGCTGCTGCACGCTGGCGGTGAGTTTCTGTTGCAATTCCTCGATCTGGTTCTGCGCCTGGGTCTGCGCTTGTGCGACCTGTTGCTGGGCTTGAGACTGCGCCTGCTGCACATGTTCCTGTGCCTTGCTGTGCAGTTTGTGAACTTGCTCGCGAGCACGTGCCTGCACTTCCGCGGTCTTGACGCTGCTGTCATTGCGGATCGCGATCTCGATGGCGGATTCGCCATCTACATCGGTCTGGGCGAAATCCAGGATGGTCTTGAAGGTCTTGCCTTTGGTATGGATACCCTGAACTTCCAGGGTCTCCACCATCTGGCCCTTGCCGATCTGGCGCAGCGCTTCCTTGAGCGTGGTCTGCGAACTGGATTCGAATAGTTCAAGTACCGGCATGCCTTCGACATCGGCACTGTTTTCGTAACCGAACAATTCCAGGAAGGCGGGATTGGCGCTCAGCACGATGCCGTCGTGCACGTAGGTGATGGCATCCTTGGATTCCTTCACCACCAGGTTGATGCGTTGCTCGTATTCCTTCAGCGTGATGCTGGTCTGTTCCAGTTCACGCGCGAGCTGCAGCACTTCCAGTTCCCGCGATACCACTGCCTGCAGGTGCTCGATCTGATCCATGGAGACCATGTCGCGCGCGCCGGTATTGATGAGCTCCGCGACGATGGCCGGCTCGATGCTGGTGCTGATGGCGATGATGGGGACATTGGGCAGGTCCATGTCGCGCAACTTGACCACATCCTGGAACGAGGCCGCTGCAAGACTGGTCGAGCACAGGATCAGATCCGGTTTCTGCTTCTGCACGCTTTTCTGGGCGTCCGCAATGCTGGTGACCCATACGGGTCGTACCGCATGCCCGGCATTGCGGAGCGTGCTGTTGAGCTTTTCCGCATCGTCCTGGGAAGCCGCGAGGACCAACACGGGCAAGGCATTGCGTGGCTGCAAGAACGTTCCTCAGGCGGGATGTACAGGTGCCAAGAGTTTAACGGCTGGGACCGCCTTATGCACGGGGGACGCGGGTTTTAGTCGGCATCGGGAACGGGTTGTTTGGCTGCTGCGCCGGGTATTTCACGAACCAGACGTGGCATCAGGTAACCCGGCAGTCTGGCGCGCAATGCGCGCATCAGCGCACGCGCCTCGTCTTCCGGCACCTCGAAGTGGGCGGCACCCTGAACCCGATCCAGCAGATTCAGGTAATAAGGCATCACCCCGATCGCCGCCAGTGCTTCGGATAACGCCAGCAGCGATTCCACGGAATCGTTCACACCCCGCAACAGAACGGATTGATTGAACAATAATGCACCCGTCTCCCGGAGCTTTGCACAGGCATCTGCCACGCTGGCGTCCAGTTCCTGTGCATGGTTTACGTGCAGCACCACGACCTTTTGCAGCGTGCAGGCACCCAGCCAGGCCAGCAATGCTTCATCCACCCGCGAAGGCAGCACCACCGGCTGGCGGGTATGGATGCGCAACCTCCTTATATGAGGAATAGTCTGCAGCTCTGCCACCAGCCCGGCCAGTTGCCGGTCGTTGAGCGAAAGCGGGTCGCCGCCGCTCAGGATCACTTCATTCACGGAGCTGTCGCCGCGCAGATAGTCGAGCGCCGGTTGCCAGTCCTGGCCGCGCGCGGTCTCGTCCTGGTAGGGGAAGTGGCGGCGGAAACAGTAACGGCAATGTACCCCGCAGGCGCCGGTGATGATCAGCAAAACCCGGTTGCGGTATTTGTGCAGCACGCCCGGTTGACGGCGGCTGGCCAGATCGCCGACCGGGTCGGTGACGAAGCCCGGCATGTCAGCCAGTTCGGCGCCGGTCGCCAGTACCTGGCGCAACAAAGGGTCAGCCGGGTCGCGTTTGCGCATCCGCGCCACGAACATGCGCGGTACGCGCAACTGAAATTGGCTCGCCGCGCCTGCGGATGCGAGTGCCGGGTCAAGCTCCAGCATGCGCAGCAATTCAGCGGGGTCGCGTATTGCGTCGGCGAGTTCGGTCTGCCAGCGAGCGGGCATAAGTCAGGTCCAGGGGTGGTCGGGTGCTGCCCTCGATGAGGGCGTTAGCGTATCATTACGCGCTTTGAAGGGCGGCGCGAGCCGCCATTTTGCACTTAAACCGGGCAGGACGAAAATGGCAAGTTACAGCACCAGCGAGTTCAAGGCGGGCCTCAAGATCATCATCGACGGCGACCCTTACAACATCGTGGAGAACGAATTCGTGAAACCCGGCAAGGGCCAGGCCTTCAACCGCGTGAAGATTCGCAACCTGCGTACCGGCAAGGTGCTGGACCGCAACATGAAGTCCGGCGAGACGGTGGAAGCTGCCGACGTAATGGAGATGGACGTCCAGTATCTGTATGCGGATGG
>JBOIBL010000068.1:0-4983 GCA_050739495.1 Gammaproteobacteria bacterium
GGTCTCGAACAGTACGACGACGTTGCATTGTTGCGTTCGGTCGTCGTGGAGCCATCACTGCGCGGTACCGGTCTGGGCAAGCGTCTGGTTGACGCCATGGAGGAGAAGGCGCAGCAGGCGGGCGTGCGCGCACTTTATCTTCTCACCGAAATCGCGTCGGATTTCTTTGCGCGGCTGGGCTATCGGCATGTTGAGCGAGAGGTGGCACCGTCGGCGATCCGCGCTACCCGTCAGTTCAGCGAGCTGTGTCCGGTTTCGTCCGTGTTCATGATGAAACAACTCAACTGAGAAAACCCATGTCAAAAATTTACAACGTGCTGTTTCTGTGCACCGGCAACTCGGCCCGCTCCATTATCGGTGAAGCGGTGATGAATCATCTGGCAATCGGCCAGGGTCGTTTCCATGCCTTCAGTGCCGGCAGTCATCCCAAGGAAAGTGTGAACCCGTTCACCCTGGAAGTACTGAGCAACAGCGGTTTTGACACAGAGGGCTTGCGCAGCAAGAGCTGGGATGAATTTTCCGGGCCATCTGCACCGCAGATGGATTTCGTGTTCACAGTGTGCGATCAGGCGGCACAGGAAGCCTGCCCATTCTGGCCAGGTCAACCGATGACTGCGCACTGGGGTATTCCCGATCCGGCTGCGGTGGAAGGCAGCGATGAGGCAAAACGCAAGGCATTCCGTGACGCACTCATGGTGATGACCCGCCGGATCGAACTGTTTACGGCGTTGCCATTGGACAAGCTCGACAAACTGGTCATCCAGAAACACATCCAATCGATTGGCTCGAAATGAAATCAGCTCAAATCCTGTTCGCGGAATTTCTCGGTACCGCATTCCTGCTCGCGGTCGTGGTCGGTTCCGGCATCATGGGGCAGCAACTCGGCGGCGGGAATGAGGCGCTGGTGTTGCTCGTGAATTCCACCGCGACCGGTGCCGGTCTGATCGCATTGATTCTGACGTTCGCTCCGGTATCCGGCGCGCATTTCAATCCGGCAGTCAGTCTGATGATGAGTGTGCGTGGCGACCTGGTCTGGAAGATGCTGCCAGGTTACATCGTCGCGCAATGTGCCGGTGCGGTGTTGGGCGTGATCGGCACGCATGCGATGTTCGGGTTGCCGTTGCTCGAAATCTCGCACAAGGCCCGGCCGGGCCTGCATTTGATGTGGGCGGAATTCGTCGCCACGCTGGGTCTGCTGCTGGTGATCCACCGGGTATCGCGCAGCCGACCGGATGCCATACCCTATGCTGTGGGCTGTTACATCGCCGCGGGCTACTGGTTTACGGCATCCACTTCGTTTGCCAACCCGGCGGTGACTCTGGCGCGCACGTTCACCGATACCTTTACCGGGATCGCGCCCGGAAACATCGCAGGGTTCATGCTGGCGCAACTGATTGCGACGTTAGCCATGGCCATTGGGGTCCATTACCGGGCCGGCGTGCCGGCTGCAGCCGCGCCATCGCCCTGACACGATTTGGGCTATGCTTTCCCGAGCGTTACCGCCCGGGAGAGTGACCATGACCGTTGCCAGGCGCAAAAAGAAGCCGGTTCGCAGCACCACCAAATCCACTGCACGCAAAGCGCTCAGTACCGAACGTTTTCCCAGTGAAACGGCCGACTACCGGCGTGCCCGCAATCGATTGCTGAAAGCCGAGATTGCCCTGCGCGCACAGGTGGAAGCGGTCGCGGCGTTGCGACGTAAATTGCCGATCGGCGGCGCGGTACCGGAAGACTATGTGTTCGAGGAGCCCGTCGACGTGATGGGCACGCGCCGCGTGAAACTCTCGGAACTGTTCGCTCCCGGCAAGGATACGCTGATCCTGTACAGCTTCATGTATGGTCCGGCCATGGCCAAACCGTGCCCGATGTGCACTTCCTTTATTGATTCACTGGATGGTGCTGCGGTGCATGTTTCACAGCGCGCTAATTTCGCCATCGTCGCGAAGTCTCCGTTGCCGCGCATTCTCACCTTCGCGCGCGAACGCGGCTGGCGGCATCTCAAATTCCTGTCCTCCGCCGGTAACAACTACAATCGAGATTATTTCGGCGAAGGCCCCGAAGGTGACCAGTGGCCGATCCTGAACGTGTTCCTCAAGCGCAAGGGCAGGGTCTATCACAGCTGGGGCAGTGAACTGATGTTCGTCAAACCGGAAAAAGGCCAGGATTCACGGCATGTGGACCTGTTAGGACCGTTGTGGCATCTGCTGGACCTGACGCCGGAAGGACGGGGCAAGGATTGGTACACGAAGCTGGCTTATTAAACCCCGGGATTCATCGTCAGGGGTTGTTCACCAGCTTCAGTTTTTCGCTGTCCAGCATCGCGTCGAGCCCTTTCACCAGGTCCTCCTTGATCGAACCGGCATCGAACCGCGGGCCCGGCCGCAACCCCAACCAGCAATTGCGCCCGGCAGCTTTCGCCGCATACAACGCGCTGTCCGCAAGGTTCACCAATGTCTCCCAGCCCACCGCATCGGAATCGGAGTTCACGAATGGGTATTCGGTGAAACCGATCGAGCAGGTGATGTTGATCTCCTCACCATTCGGCAGTCTGTAGCGGGTACTGCCTACAGTTCGATGCACACGAGCGATGACGCGTACGGTCTCGTCGCGTGGCATGGGTCGAAACACAATCAGAAATTCCTCGCCGCCCCAGCGCACTACGTAATGACCGAAGCGCATGCTGGCTACCAGCACGTTTGCTACCTGCTTCAGCAATTCATCGCCGGCAAAGTGGCCGGCACTGTCGTTGAGTTCCTTGAAATGATCCAGATCCACGACTGCGAACACGATCACCTGATCACGGTTCTGGGGGCGTTTCAGTTCACGCTGGAAATGGGCCAGATCCTTGGGTAACTGCTGGCCAAGATAACGGCGGTTCTTTAGCCCGGTCAGAGGGTCGGTCTGGCTAGCTTCCTCGAGCTGATGGTTGAGGGATTGCAATGCTTCGGTGCGTTCCGCGACAACCTGCTCCAGATACTGGCGCTGTGAACTGAGCGTGTGTACCCGCCAGCGATAGATGATGTAGATCAGCCAGATCAGGATCAGCAAAGTCCCGGCACGGAACCACCAGGTCTCGTAGAAATAGCGTGCGATACTGAATTCGTACCGCGTCGTTTCCGGGTTCCACACACCGGCATTGTTGCTGCCACGCACTTCAAACACATAATCGCCCGGCGCAAGGTGGGAGTAGCTGGCAAGGCGAATCGCGTTGGTATCGAGGCTGCGCCACGCGGTATCGTAACCGAGCAGCTGGTAAATCAGATGGATGCTGCGTGGATTCTGGAAACTCAGTACCGAAAAACGGATCGCGACGTCGCGGTCCTGTGCGGGTAGCGCGGCTGGCTTGTGCGACACGACCGGATGCCATTCGTCACCGTATTTCAGCGCCTCGATTACGGCGTTGGGCACCACCTCGTTGCGGTGCACGTTTTGCGTGTTGACACTTACCACGCCATCGCGGGTCGGTAGCCACAGACGGGTGCCGTCGAAAAAGCCGCGCGCGTTACCGGCACCGTTGCAACATAACCCCTGAGCGCTGCCCGACCACTGTCCGCGTTCGCTCAGGATCCGTTGCGTCACAAGCTGCTTGCTGCTACCGGCAGCCAGCGCTTCCAGATCCGCGAGCCGGGTGCGATATATGCCGCGTATGCCCGCAACCCAGAGCCACTCCTGTTTGCTGTCCAGTGACATGAATGTCGGCGTGTTGAGGGGTACACCTTGCTGATGATCGAGTTCGTGCCAGTGTTTGCCGTCGTAAAGGAACAGGTGTTTTTCGCTGAACGTGCCGACGATCAGTTCATTATCGCGTGGTTCGATGATCGCGGTGACGAATGCCTGCGCCAGGCCGGTATCCGCAGCAAGATGGGTAAGGTGCCCGTTGTCGAATTCATACAATCCAGACAGGGTTCCGACCAGCAACCGGCCGGCATGCGTTTCAAAGAGCAAGCGACAGCGCAGGTCGTTGAGACCGTCTTTCAGGCCGAACCGTGTCAACGCGTTTCCCTGGTATCGGAACAACCCGCCCAGGGTTGCAATCCAGATCGCGCCGTCACGGGTCCGTAAAATTCCTTCCACAGCCAGACCGTCGAGCGGCGCCAGTGCCGGGGGTCTCAGCGCATGGCCGTCGCGGTACAGCAGTATTCCACTCGAGGTTCCAATCCAGAGGGTGTCGTCGTGATCAAACAGCGTGTAAGCGTTTGGCGCGGGTAATACGCGCCCCGGCAATATCTGGCTGAAACGGTTGTCGCGGAACCGGTACAGGCCGTTGGCAGTACCGACCCAGAGTCCGCCATGCTGGTCCGGCGTGAGCGACCAGACCAGCGGATCTCGCAATCCCTGGTGCGCGCTGTAGCGGTGGGTGTAGCCGTTCCACAGGCGCGATACGCCATGTGCGTGCGTACCGAGCCAGAGGCTGCCTTCGCGATCCTCGAAGATGGATTCGATTTGCGCCGCGCTCTGCTCGTCATGACTGTCCACGAACTCCGTCAAGCGGCCACGGTGCATGCGTGCCAGTCCTTCGTTGGTGGCAATCCAGAAGTTGTCATCCGAATCGACGCGGAAGGTGTTGATCGCAAGCCGCAATTGTGGCGGGTCGTCTTCGCTGCGTGACCACCGGTCGTGTACGAGGCGAAACAGGCCGCGACTGGTGCCGGCCCAGAGAGTGTCGTCGTATACCGCCAGACGTGTGACCTGCGTGCCGGTACCGCCCGGTACGCTGATGGCGCGCACCTGGTCCGGTGTGATCACATAAACGACGCCGATTCCCCCGGCCCAGAGACTGCCACGCCAGTTCAGCAGGGAAAACAACGTCACCGCGGGCAGCAGTGTGCTGCGATGAAACCCCTGTTTGTCCACCTGCAACAAACCCTGATCGCTGGCGGCAAATAAACGACCGTCATCGGTAAACCGCAAGGCACGCACATCCGGCCGGTTGCTGACGTGGTTGTCAGCGGGTTTGTCTGCGGTCAGCAGATGAATCTCATC
>JBOIBL010000069.1:0-6018 GCA_050739495.1 Gammaproteobacteria bacterium
GCCGTAATCGTAAGCGACCACGTGCAACGAACCGGTCTTGGCAACAGCGGCATTGGTTTCCAGTTGCCAGCTGCCCTCGTCCCATGCATAGCTGCGTGGCGCGGTGACGACTTTCGCCAGATCCATACCTTTCAGACCGGGGAAAGCACGTGCCTGCTTCAGTGCCTCGGCTTCGTCCGCTTTTTCACCCGCCATGATGCAGCCGTTCTGTGCACCCATGCGCTGCAGCAGCCGAGTGAGTTTGCGGGTGTCGATCCCGGCGATGGCGACGATGCCCTCGCGTTTCAGATAGTCGTCGAGCGAAGTCTCGGCACGCCAGTTGCTGGCCAGCAGCGGCAAGTCGCGGATGATCAGCCCGGCCGCCATGATCTTTTCCGATTCACGATCGGAGGCGTTTACTCCGGTGTTGCCGATATGGGGATAGGTCAGCGTGACGAGCTGGCGGGAATAGGACGGGTCGGTGAGGATTTCCTGATAGCCGGTCATGGCGGTGTTGAATACCACCTCACCGGTACTCGAACCGGAAGCACCAATAGCAATACCCCGGAAAATCGTACCGTCCTCAAGTGCCAGGATGGCAGGATGATCCAAGGGCAGCTCCTCCTCGTGCGCGCTGCATCCGTCCGGCCGGATTGGCCCCGACGGACGGCGGTCAAATTCATGGAATTTTAACGGAAAGCACCCGGCGGCGTCCACGCCCCCGCGTTTCAGCCTTTCGGAGGCAGCCCCAGCACATCGGCCATGCCATACAGTCCCGCAGGTTTTCCGTTCAACCAGCGTGCTGCCGCCAAAGCGCCGCGTGCGAAGGTGGTGCGGCTCTGCGCCCGGTGCGTGAATTCGAGACGTTCGCCCGGACCCGCCAGCAGAACGGTGTGATCGCCGACGATGTCGCCGGCACGGATCGAAGTAAAGCCGATGCTGCCGGTCTCGCGCACAGCTTGTTTACTGGTGCGGTCGAACACGGCATGGGATTCAAGTTTCACGCCACGTCCCGCAGCGACCGCATCACCCAGCGCCAGTGCCGTGCCGGACGGCGCATCCTTTTTATGCTGGTGATGCGCTTCGATGATCTCGATATCGAACGATTCGTCCAATGCCGAACTTGCGGTGCGTACCAGCTGCAACAGCAGGTTCACGCCCAGGCTCATGTTGGCAGCAGTCAGGATCGCGATGTGATGGCTGGCCGTTTTGATCTGCTGTTGCAAAGCGGCATCCATCCCGGTGACACCGATTACTAAAGGTTTGCGTGCGCTGAGGCAGGCATCGAGTGCGCTCGCGGTCGCCGCGGGCGTTGCGAAATCCAGTAGCACATCGCTGACTTTCAGTGCTGCTTCGATATCGGCGCTGTATCTGACTTTGTCATCAGCGACCTGGCCCAACAGGGAACTGTCCGATTGAACCAGCGCTGCACCGATCTGCACGCCTGGATAATCCTGCGATGCTTCGATGATGGCGCGGCCCATGCGACCGGCTGCACCCAGCAAGGCGATCTTCACGATTTTCGGAGCGACGCTCATCGTCTCAGGAGCTTACGCGCTCGAAGAACCGTTTCACACCTTCGAGCCAGGAACCTTCGCGTGGCGAATGCTTGGCACCGTTGGCACGGATGGACGCTTCGAACTGCTTCAACAGTTCCTTCTGCTCGCGGGTGAGATGCACTGGTGTCTCGATTTCAATACGGCAGAGCAGATCGCCGGTCGCACCGCCGCGCACCGGCTTGACGCCCTTGCCACGGAGACGGAACACCTTGCCGGTCTGGGTTTCGGCAGGAATCTTCAGACTGACACGGCCATTCAGGGTCGGTACATCGATCTCGCCGCCGAGTGCTGCAGTCGCGAACGGCAGCGGTATCTCGCAGGCGAGATCGGCCCCCTCACGCTGGAAGATGGGATGCGGGCGTACATGGATCTCGACATACAGATCGCCAGCCGGCCCGCCCTGCGGTCCGGCTTCGCCTTCACCCGACAAACGGATCCGGTCACCGCTATCGACGCCGGCAGGCACTTTGACCGACAGTGTCTTGCGTTCCTCGACCCGACCCTGGCCATGACATTTCGGACAGGGATCGCTGATCACCGTGCCGCTGCCGTGACAACGCGGGCACGATTGCTGGATCGAAAAGAAACCCTGCTGCATCCGCACCTGGCCCTGGCCGGCACAGGTCGGACAGGTCTGCGGCTTGCTGCCCTGCTTGGCGCCACTGCCCTCGCAGACATCGCAGCGCGTAAGAGTGGGCACGCGCACGGTGACGGTATCGCCGAACACGGCCTGCTCGAGATCGAGTGCCAGTTCGTAACGCAGATCGGCACCGCGGTACACGCGCTGACCGCGACCGCCACGTCGTCCGCCGCCGAAGATGTCACCGAACATGTCTCCGAAGATATCGCTGAAGGCATCGCCCGCGCCGCCACCGAATCCGCCGCGCCCCCCGGCGCCATGACCTTGCACACCGGCGTGACCAAACTGGTCATAAGCGGCGCGTTTCTCGCTGTCGCTCAGTATCTCGTAGGCTTCCTTGGCTTCCTTGAAGTGATGCTCGGAATCCTTGTCATCCGGATTGCGATCCGGATGGTGTTTCATGGCGAGACGCCGGTAGGCCTTCTTGATGTCGGCCTCCGAAGCATCTTTCTTTATGCCCAGTATTTCGTAGTAATCCCGTTGCGCCATGATTCTGGTATCTTCTTGAACAGGTTATTGAACATACGCACGGGGAGTTTGCGTTTTGCGCAAACTCCCCGCCGCAACTTTCAGGTTCCGACTCCGATTATTTCTTATCGTCTTTTACTTCCTCGAATTCAGCATCAACCACATCATCCTTGCCTTTGCCGTCGCCGGCCGGCGCTTCACCGTCCGCCTTGCCTTCCTCAGCCTTCGCTGCATACAGGCGTTCGGCAAGTTTACCGGAGGCTTCGGCCAGAGCCTGGGTCTTGGTGTCGATGATGCCCTTGTCATCCTTCTTGATCACGTCACGCAGATCGCTGATCGCGGATTCGACCGCAGCACGCTCTTCACCGGAAACCTTGTCACCCAATTCCTTGAGACTCTTCTCGGCAGCATGGATCAGATTGTCCGCCTGATTGCGCGCATCAACCAGTTCGCGCAACTTGCGGTCTTCCTCGGCATGCGCTTCGGCATCCTTGACCATGCGCTGGATCTCTTCGTCATTCAGGCCCGAAGACGCCTTGATGGTGATCTTCTGTTCCTTGTTGGTCGCCTTGTCCTTGGCTGACACGTTCAGGATACCGTTGGCGTCGATGTCGAACGCGACTTCGATCTGCGGCATACCACGCGGCGCCGGCGGAATATCGGACAGGTCGAAACGGCCCAGTGACTTGTTGGCGCTGGCCATCTCGCGCTCACCCTGCAGCACGTGCACGGTGACCGCACCCTGGTTGTCCTCGGCAGTGGAAAACACCTGCGAGGCCTTGGTCGGGATCGTGGTGTTCTTCTCGATCAACTTGGTCATCACGCCACCGAGAGTTTCGATACCCAGCGACAACGGCGTCACGTCCAGCAATAACACATCCTTGACGTCGCCCTTCAACACACCAGCCTGCACCGCAGCACCGACGGCGACGGCTTCATCAGGGTTCACGTCCTTGCGCGGTTCCTTGCCGAAGAAATCCTTGACCATCTCCTGCACCTTGGGCATGCGGGTCTGACCGCCGACCAGGATCACGGCATCCACTTCGCTCACCGACAAGCCGGCATCTTTCAATGCAGTCTTGCACGGATCGATGGTGCGCTTGATCAGGTCTTCGACCAGCGCTTCGAGCTTGGCGCGGGTCAGTTTGATGTTGAGATGTTTCGGACCGGAGGCATCCGCCGTGATATACGGCAGATTGATCTCGGTCTGCTGCGAAGAAGACAGCTCGATCTTGGCTTTTTCCGCCGCTTCCTTCAGACGCTGCATGGCCAGCGGATCGTTACGCACATCCACGCCCTGCTCCTTGCTGAACTCCCCGGCGATATAGTCGATGATGCGTTTGTCGAAGTCCTCGCCACCCAGGAAGGTGTCACCGTTGGTGGACAACACTTCAAACTGGTGCTCGCCGTCCACATTCGCGATTTCGATGATGGACACGTCGAAGGTGCCACCGCCGAGGTCATACACCGCGATCTTGTGATCGCCGTGCTCCTTGTCGAGTCCGTAGGCGAGCGCGGCCGCGGTCGGCTCATTGATGATGCGCTTGACGTCGAGACCGGCAATCTTGCCGGCATCCTTGGTCGCCTGGCGCTGGGAATCGTTGAAGTAGGCCGGCACGGTGATCACCGCTTCGGTGACCGGCTCGCCGAGATAATCCTCGGCCGTCTTCTTCATCTTCTGCAGCACGCGCGCGGAAATCTCCGGCGGCGCCATCTTCTGACCGTTAACTTCCACCCAGGCGTCGCCGTTGTCGGCCTTGACGATGTTGTACGGCACCATGCCGACGTCTTTCTGCACCACATCGTCGCTGAATTTGCGGCCGATGAGGCGCTTCACGGCATACAGGGTGTTCTTGGGGTTGGTGACGGCCTGGCGCTTGGCGGACTGGCCGACCACCACTTCGTTGTCCTTGGTGAAGGCGACGATGGACGGTGTGGTCCGGTCACCCTCGCTGTTCTCGATGACGCGCGGCTTGCCACCTTCCATGATCGCTACACAGGAATTGGTGGTGCCGAGGTCGATACCGATGATCTTGCCCATGATTCAAAGTCTCCGAAAAGTTAACAAGTTCTGGTTATTCAGATAGATGGGGGTGACAAGCCGGGTTTCAAGCGGCCGGCGTGACAGCTTTCGCCACCAGCACCCGGGCCGGGCGCAACAGGCGGCCGTTGAGCAGGTACCCCTTCTGCACCGTGGTCAGCACCGTGCCGGGCGTCACATCGGCCGCTTCCTGCATGGCCATGGCTTCATGCAGCTCCGTATTGAACGCCTCGCCTCTGGCCGGGTTCAATTCACTGAGCCCGGCCCGCTCCAGGGCGGAGTCCAGCAACTTGAGGGTCATATCCATGCCTTCCTTCAGCGACGCCGCATCGCTCTGGCCGGCCGCCGCGATGCCCATCTCCAGGCTGTCTTTCACCGGCAGCAGCTCGCCGAGGAACCGTTCCAGGGCAAATTTGTGGGCATTCTCGAGATCGCGCTGGCCGCGTTTGCGCAGGTTATCCAGTTCCGCCGCGAGCCGCAGGTAGTTTTCCCAGTTTTCGGCAGCCTTCTGTTCCGCAGCTGCCACCGCGGCCTGCAATGTCTCCACCGGATCGTCACTGACAGTTGCTGAATCGGCCTGCTGGTTCTGTGCGGCATGCGCCGCCCGTTCTTCACTCATACTCGTCTCCAAAATGTTGCTCTGCTGCCAGAAATAACGGAAGTCATGCCCACACAGCGGGCAGGTTTGATTCAGAATCTTGGGTTCATTTGCGTGGATTCAAGGCGGCCGTCAGCAGCCGGGCCGTCATATCCACGATCGGGATCACCCGCTCGTAGGCCATCCGGGTCGGACCGATCACGCCCAGCACGCCGACAACCTGATCGTCCACTTTATAAGGCGCAGTCACCACGCTGCATTCGTCCAGCACCTGATAGCCGGATTCTTCGCCGATGAAGATCTGCACGCCTTGCGCCGCGATGCACTTGTCCAGCAATTGCAGGATATCGCGCTTGCGGTTGAAGGCGTCGAACAGACGGCGCAGCTTCTCGACATCGGAAAGCTCGGCCCATTCCATCAGGTTGGTCTCGCCGGCCATCACGTAGCTGCGATTCTCGTCGCGACCGCGCACGTCGAACACCTTCTCTGCCATGGTGATCGCCGCCAGCATCAGGTTGTTCATGTTCTCGCGGGTACGGTGCAGCTCATTCAGCAACTCGGCACGCACGGTGTGGATATCCTTGCCGGCGAAATGCGTGTTGAGATAGTTGCCGATCTGCTGCAACGCGGCGGGATCGTAATTATGTTCCAGGTTCAGGACCCGGTTCTGAACCTCGCCATCATTCACCACCAGGATCACCAGCACCCGCTTCTCCGACAGGCGCACGAATTC
>JBOIBL010000070.1:0-4269 GCA_050739495.1 Gammaproteobacteria bacterium
GATGAACTCGGCGTGGAGGCGGCGCCGAAACTCGAAGCGACCCGCTTTGCTGCCCCGCCGCAGCGCAGCGGCGGCCATAAAGTGGAAGACGTGCCGGCCCTGGTCGCTGCACTCAAAGAAAAGGGAGTGCTGTAATGAGCAAGATTCTCGTTGTCGCCGAACATGATGGCAATAAGCTCAATGCCGCTACCGCCCGCGCAGTCAGTTGTGCGCATGCCATCGGTGGCGAAATCGACATCGCAATCTTCGCCAGCGATGCATCAACCATCGCCGAAGCCGCAGCCAAGCTTAAGGACGTCAAGCGCGTCTTGAAAATCGAACACGCCGAGAACGCCCACCAGTTGGCCGCCGTGCTCGCACCGCAGATCGCCAAACTGGCGTCTGGATACAGCCATGTGCTGATCCCCTCCACCACCTTCGGCAAGGACGTGTTGCCGCGTGCCGCGGCACTGCTCGGCGTTCAGCAAGTCAGCGACGTAATGAAAGTCGTCGATGCGGTGACCTTTGAGCGCCCGATCTACGCCGGCAATGCCATCGTCACCGTGAAGGCGCCCGCCTCGCCTTGCGTTCTCGCGACGGTGCGCACCGCGTCCTGGCAGGAATGCGGTGTTGGCGGCTCGGCTGAGATCAGTTCAGCGAGCACCGATGCCGCGATCCCCTCGCATAGCCATTTCGTGGAATTGAAAGCGCAGGTAAGTGACAGGCCCGATCTGCAATCCGCACCGCGCGTAGTCTCCGGCGGACGTGGCGTCGGCAGCAAGGAAAACTTCGAGATCATCTACAAGTTTGCCGACAAACTCGGCGCGGCGGTCGGCGCATCGCGTGCCGCGGTGGACGCCGGCTTCGTGCCCAACGATCTGCAGGTGGGTCAGACCGGCAAGATCATCGCGCCGGATCTGTACATCGCGGTCGGTATCTCGGGTGCTATCCAGCATCTCACCGGTATCAAGGACGCGCGCACCATCGTCGCCATCAACAAGGATCCGGACGCGCCGATCTTCCAGATTGCCGACATCGGGCTGGTAGGCGACCTGTTCAAAATCCTGCCGGAACTGGAACAGGAATTGGACAAGCTCAAGTAAGCACTGACACGCATTTCCGGATTTTTCAGTTATGACGACAGCACTCTGGACGCCATCCGATTCCGTCATTTGCGATGCAAACATGACGCGTTTCCTGGATTACATCCGGCGCGAATGCGATCCGAACGTGCAAAGCTACGCGGCGCTGTATCAGTGGTCGGTGGAACATCCGGAGCGGTTTTGGCCGCAGGTGTGGGCATTCTGTGGAATCCGTGCCAGTCACACCTGGGACAAGGTGCTGGTGGACGGTGACCGGATGCCGGGTGCGAAATGGTTCACCGGTGCCAAACTCAACTTCGCAGAAAACCTGCTGCGTTATCGCGACGATCGCACGGCATTGGTGTTCCGTTGTGAACGCGATGACAAGCGCATCACGCTGAGCTACAAAGAACTTTATGCGCAGGTCGCACGCCTGGCGGATGCCTTGAAACGCAACGGTGTGCAGACAGGCGACCGCGTGGCGGGTTTCATGCCCAATCGTCCGGAAAGCATTATCGCCATGCTGGCAACCACCAGCCTTGGCGCGATCTGGTCGTCCTGTTCGCCGGACTTCGGCATCAATGGCGTGCTCGATCGTTTCGGTCAGATCGAACCGAAAGTCCTGTTCACCTGCGATGGCTACTTCTATGCCGGCAAGACCATCGACTCGTTGGCGCGTATCCGCGGGGTACTGGAGAAACTGCCCTCGGTAAGACACACCGTGGTCGTCCCGTATGCAGATGCTCACCCGGATATCGCCGGTGTCCCTCACGCCGTGCACTGGGATGACTTCCTGACCGATGCGACCGAGATCGAGTTTGCACAACTGCCGTTCGATCACCCCGTGTACATCATGTACAGCTCCGGCACCACCGGCGTGCCGAAATGTATCGTGCACGGCGCCGGCGGCACCCTGATTCAGCATCTCAAGGAACTGGTGCTGCACACCGACCTGCGGCGCGACGATGTAATCTTCTATTTCACGACCTGCGGCTGGATGATGTGGAATTGGCTGGTATCGAGCCTGGCGGTTGGCGCCACCGTTTTGCTGTACGACGGTTCGCCATTCCATCCTGAACAGGACATCCTGTGGCGTATCGCCGACGAGGAAGGCATGAGCATCTTCGGGACCAGTGCCAAGTACCTGTCCGCCGCAGAGAAATTCAGCGTCAAACCTGCTGCCAGTTACCCACTGGACAAACTGCGCATCATCACGTCCACCGGCTCGCCGCTGCTGCCGGAAAATTCCGAATATGTATATCGAGACATCAAACACGATGTTTGTCTGTCCTCGATCTCCGGCGGGACCGACATCATCTCCTGCTTTGCACTCGGCAATCCGCTGTTACCGGTGTATCCGGGCGAACTTCAATGTCGCGGCCTGGGCATGGCGGTGCAGATATTCGACGACGAAGGTCATGCATTGCGTGGCCAGCCAGGCGAACTGGTGTGTGTGAAACCATTCCCGTCCATGCCGGTGTATTTCTGGAACGATGCGGATGGCAGCAAATACCACGCCGCCTACTTTGATGTGTTTCCGGATATCTGGCGCCATGGCGACTGGGCAGAACTGACGGAGCGCGATGGACTGATCATCTACGGTCGCTCCGATGCCACCCTGAATCCCGGCGGCGTGCGTATCGGCACCGCCGAGATCTACCGGCAGGTGGAAAAATTGCCGGAGATCGTCGAGAGCCTGGCAGTCGGTCAGGATTGGCAAGGCGATGTGCGCGTGATCCTGTTCGTGCGGTTACGTGAGGGCCTCACGCTCGACGACAGCTTGAGCAAAGCGATCAGGAAAATCATCCGCGAAAATACTTCGCCGCGGCACGTCCCGGCCAAGATCATCGCCGTGAACGATATCCCGCGCACCATCAGCGGCAAGATCGTGGAGCTGGCAGTGCGTAACGTGATTCATGGCCGCCCAATCAAAAACACCGATGCACTCGCCAACCCACAGGCGCTGGAGCAATATCGGAACATCGCTGAACTCCAACAAGATTGACTGCCCGCATGGATATCAACCAGGCGCCGCAAACCCCACGGCAACGTTACGAAGCGGATTTGAAGAAGCCGGGTTTCGTCAAGGACCCAGCGCAGGCGCATGCGGTAGCCGCGCTCGAGCTGCTGTATCAACACTTGCTCAAGCGTCCACCCCTATCCTGGTGGCGACGATTGCTGGGACAGACTCAGGCGCCATTGAAAGGTCTGTACCTATGGGGCTCGGTCGGCCGCGGCAAGACCTGGCTGATGGACTGCTTCTTCGAGTGTCTGCCTTACGCGGAAAAACGCCGGCTGCACTTCCATCGCTTCATGCAGATGGTCCATGAGCAGCTCAAGTCACTCAAGGAACAGGAAGACCCGCTCAAACTGGTGGCGCGGGATTTCAGTTCACGGGCACAGGTATTGTGTTTCGACGAATTCTTCGTCTCCGACATTGCCGATGCGATGCTGCTGGGCCGGCTGTTCGATTACCTGTTCCAGGATGGTGTGACGCTGGTCGCGACCTCCAATGTCGCCCCGGACAACCTTTACAGGGACGGATTGCAACGCGAACGCTTCCTGCCAGCAATAAAATTGTTAAAACAACATACGCACGTGCTGAATGTAAACGGCAGTACCGATTACCGATTGCGGCATCTGGAACAGACGAAGCTGTTTTACACGCCGTCGGGCACAGAGGCGGACGCACACCTCAATGCGTTCTTTGCCCGACTGACCGGCGATGTGCCCGCCGAGACCGGGCCACTGGCAATCAATCACCGCGAGATCCCGGTCCGGGAAGCCGTGGACGGCGTTGCATGGTTCGACTTCGACGCGCTGTGCGACGGTCCGCGCGGTACCGAGGATTACATCGAGCTGGCCCGCAGCTTCCACACCATCCTGATATCCGGCATACCCATTTGTACCCGGGATCTCGAAGATCAGGCCCGACGCTTCATCGCGCTGGTGGATGAATTTTCCGATCGTAAAGTCAAGCTGGCGGTTTCCGCCGCCACACCGCTCACCGGACTGTATTCAGGCAAACGGCTCAGCTTCGAATTCCAGCGTACTGCCAGCCGCCTCCAGGAAATGCAGTCCCACACATATCTCTCGTTGCCACATTTGCCGTAAAATCACCTTAATCAGCAACCCGAGGTCAGCATGTCTTCAACCGCTCCTTTTGACGAAGCCGCCTTTGCCGAGTGGCACAAGGCGCAGCAAACCC
>JBOIBL010000071.1:0-8975 GCA_050739495.1 Gammaproteobacteria bacterium
AACCAGCCCGCCAGAGCCAGCGTCACGACCGAGAGGCTGCCGTAAAAAAGCCATAGGCCAGTTACCGACAGCGAACGGTTCGGAACCATCACGATGCGCTGGAAAGCCGCATCGGGCTCGATTGCCAACATGTTCGCAACCACCCCGCGGCGGGCGCCGCTAAGCGCTTTTCGGGGGACCCCGGTCTCGCAGAAACCACCGCGTCGCCCCAACAAAAACAGGCGGAAAACCTGGCGTGTATGCTACTGCATGGCCCCTATCGGCGCAACGGAGCAGCCCTGCAGATCGGACCTGTGGTGTGCTGTAACCGTCCGCCAAATAACCGGATTTGGGGTCATGTGAGTCCGGCAAGCTGCTGGATTGCAGCAGCAAGACTCACGCTCTCGGCTTCGAGTTGCGGGATTGGCTGGTACGGCACTTCTCCCAGAAAAGGTGCCGGCAATTTGTTCCGCAGGGTAGCCAGATTCTCTTCGGCACGGGCAAATTCGGGATCGACTCGATTGGCAATCCAGCCTGCAAGCTGCAGACCATCGTCACGAATCGCGCGCTCCGTCAGCAAGGTGTGATTGAGACAGCCGAGCCGCATCCCTACCACCATGATCACAGGCAGTCCCAGCGCACGTGCCAGTGTCGGCAGCTCCAGGTTATCGGCAAACGGTACTCGCCAGCCGCCTACTCCCTCGACCACCACCATGTCAGCGTGCTCGCACAGTCGCGCATACGCATCGAGGATGACCGGCAGTTCGATCTCGACACCTGCTTCCGCTGCGGCGATATGCGGCGCGATGGGCGGCTCGAACGCGTATGGATTCACCCATTCATAAGGCAGCGCGACGCTCGCGCTCTGCTGCAATGCCAGCGCGTCGTCATTGCGCAGTCCATCAGGAGTGCGCAATGCGCCACTCGCCACCGGTTTCATCCCTACGCTCCGCAATCCTGTGCGTGCGAAACCGCGTAACAACTCGCAGCTGATCCGTGTCTTGCCGACGCCGGTATCGGTGCCGGTGACAAACACTCCGTGCATCAGCCGGCACTCCGATCACGATGCTTCAGGCTGCTGCGCAACTGTTCGATGGAAACGCCACCCGCCTGACCGGCATAAGCCGCATCCAGACGCAAGGCTGGAGTCCAGGCCGTGCCATACACCACTTCATAAGTTGCGGGCAGTCGGCCATCATGTCGTGTGCGCTCATAGGCGGCTGCCAGTTTCCTCATCCGTTCACGGCCGGTCAGATTGCGGGCCCGACCGCCCGTCACATTGTGCGCACCGATCCGTTTCAGATCGCGCATCAGACCATAGACATCTTGATAGGTCAGGGTAATGTGCTCGACATCCATCACCGGTTCGACGAAACCCGCACGGATCAATGCATCGCCAATGTCGTGCATGTCCACGAAACGATTCACATGCGTCGCACCATCCACTTCGCGCCATGCGGCACGCAGCTCCCTGAGCGTATCCGGACCGAGCGTGCTGAAGAGCACCAGGCCGTGCGTGGCAGTGACGCGGCGCAACTCGCGCAGACACGTATCAAGGTCATCGCACCATTGCAGCATCAGGTTGCAGAACACCAGATCGAAACCCGCATCGGCAAACGGCAGGCTGGCGGCATCGGCGCAGACCAGGCTGGGGCGTCTGAACCAGAACCGGCGCCGGACTTCGCGCAACATGGCCGGCGCAAAATCTGCGGCCACTACCTGTGCGCCGCGATAGCGCCGGATTAATTCCGGTGTCGCCCGTCCGGTGCCGCAACCGATGTCCAGTATCCGGGCTGGTTTCAGTGTGGTCAGATCGAGACGCTCCAGCAAGCGCGTGCCGACCTCATGCTGCAACACCGCAGCCGCATCGTATTCATGCGCCGCACGATCGAAAGCGTTGCGCACCTGGCGCCGGTCGAGACTGAAATCCGTTGTGTTAATTGGCTCGGTCATGGGCTCGCTGTGGAGTTAGTGTGTTCATGAAATCATCCAGCGCATCGGCGAATCGCACCGGATGTGAGATGAACGGCGCATGTGAAGTCCGCGGGAAAGACCTCAGTTTCGCATCTGCAATCATCTCAGCGAGTGCCTGACCAGCCTGGGGCGGTGTCAACCTGTCATAGTCGCCGGTCAACACCAGCGTCGGCGCACTGATACGATGCAAACCACTGCGCACATCAC
Organism: Gammaproteobacteria bacterium; assembly: GCA_050739495.1. Classification (GTDB taxonomy): domain Bacteria; phylum Pseudomonadota; class Gammaproteobacteria; order Natronospirales; family REEB76; genus DASSKW01. The sequence goes on from JBOIBL010000071.1 coordinate 2,161, forward strand.
TGTCACGGAGGATGCCCAGTCCTGCAACCAGACTATCTTGGTCGGGTTCGCCGCGCGCAAGGACGCTGTCGCGCAATGCCCGCAAAGTATCCCGCGCACGCTCGTCGCCCAGCACCTGCAAGGCGAGAAATCGCCGCACCGTCTCCGCGAAATCCTCATTTAATTCCATAGCGAAAGCATCCAGCTGTGCCGGTGGCATGGCATGCGGCCAATCGGCTGCAGTGATGAACCTGGGAGTCGTGTTGCTCAGCATCAGAGCTCGCACTCGCAGTGGTGCATGCATTGCAATCTGCAAACATATCAGCCCGCCGAGTGACCACCCCAGCCAGAGCGCGGATGGTGGGGCGACTTCCAGCACCTGTGTCGCAACCGCCGCGAGCGACGACGACATGCGTACCTCGCGGCTGGCGCCGTGCCCGGGCAAATCCACGCAGGTGATGCGATAGCGCTGTTTCAGTACTGGCAATAACCGTTGCCAGACTCCGCTGTTCACTCCCCAACCGTGCACCAACACCATATCCGGTCCGCTGCCGTGAGTCTCGACGTGCAGTTTCATGCGCCTGATTCCCGCCACGCTTGCTGCAATCCCGCCAGCAGACGATCCACCTGCTGCTCGCTGTGCCCCGCAGTCAACGTGATACGCAGTCTTGCGCTGCCGGCCGGTACTGTCGGCGGGCGGATCGCAATCACCAACAAGCCGAGCGCGCGCAAGCGTTTCGACAGAATCAAGGCCTGCGCCGCGTCACCGACCAGGAGTGGCTGGATCGCGGTCTCCGACGGCATCAGCGGCAGCCCAAGTTGCTGCGAACCGTCACGGAAACGCCGAATAAGGTTATTCAACTTTTCGCGCCGCCAGGTTTCAGTCTTTACCAGACGCAATGCAGCGCGGCTCGCTTCAGCCAATGCCGGTGGTGAAGCAGTTGTATATATATAGGTACGCGCGCGCTGGATCAGCGTCTCGATCAAAGCATCGCTGCCGGCTACAAAGGCACCGAAACTTCCCAGTGCCTTGCCGAGCGTGCCCATCAGAATCGGTACTTCGGGAATACCCAGACCGCAATGTTCCAGACTGCCACGACCCGATGCACCCAGCACCCCGAAGCCGTGCGCGTCGTCCACCACCAGGAATGCATCGGCGGCCTGCGTACAGGCGGCCAGTTCCGGCAAGGGCGCTATATCTCCATCCATGCTGAACACACCATCTGTCATCACCAGCGTGCGCTTGCCAGTCGCGGAAAGTTGAAGCCGCAATGCTGCAACATCGGCATGCGGATAGCGCTTGAAACGGGCTCCGCTGACCAGCCCGGCATCAAGCAGCGACGCATGATTCAAACGATCTTCGAATACCCGGTGGCCACGTTTGAGCAACGCGCTCGCGATACCCAGATTCGCCATGTACCCGCTGGAAAACAGCAGTGCACGCGGGCGTTGGGTAAATTCCGCCAGCTCTTCCTCGAGTGCGTGATGGGCATGAGTATGCCCGGTGACCAGATGTGCGGCGCCGGCACCCACTCCGTACTTGTCCAGCGCCTTGCGCGCAGCATCGGCCAGCAGTGGGTGCGCTGCCAGACCCAGGTAATCGTTACTGGAAAAATTCAGGCAGCGGACACCGTCGATCGCAAGTTCGACCTGCTGCGGACCTTCAACGATACGGCGCAGACGATACAGCTGTCTGCTCTTCAGCGCCTCCAGTTCGTCGTGCAGTTCCGCATCAAGACGCTGCGCGGCGTTCATGTGCCTCCGCATGCAGATCGATATGCGCATGTTTGTCATCCACCCGGTATGGTTCGGGCTGGATACCGAGCCGCACGAACAGCGCACGATCCGCTTCGGTGTCCGGGTTACCGGTGGTCAGCAGTTTCTCGCCATAGAAGATCGAGTTCGCCCCGGCGAAAAACGACAGCGCCTGCATTTCGTCGCTCATCTCGCTGCGGCCGGCCGAGAGACGTACATGCGCCTTGGGCATCAGGATGCGCGCCACGGCGATGACCCGGATGAAATCGAAGGGATCAAGTCCTTCGCTGCCGAACAACGGCGTGCCTTCAATCTGCACCAGCTGATTGATCGGCACCGACTCCGGGTGTTCCGGCAGCGTCGCCAGCGTATGCAGCATCCCGGCGCGGTCGCCCTTGTCCTCGCCCATGCCGACGATGCCACCACAGCACACATGCATGCCGGCGGCGCGCACATTGCCGAGCGTGTCGAGCCGATCCTGAAACTTGCGCGTGGAAATGATTTCCTTGTAATAGTCTTCCGAGGTATCGATGTTGTGGTTGTAGTAATCGAGCCCCGCATCCGCGAGGCGCCGTGCCTGTGCAGGATTCAGCATGCCCAGGGTCGCACAGGTTTCCATTCCCAGTTCACGCACCGCGCGAACCATTTCGATGATGGCATCGAGATCCTTGTCTTTCGGTGCCCGGTACGCCGCGCCCATGCAGAAACGGGTAGCGCCGCTGTCGCGCGCCAGTTTCGCTTTCTCCACCACCTGCTCCAGCGGCATCAGCTTTTCAGCCTTGAGGCCGGTGTGATACCGCGCGCTCTGCGGACAATAAGCGCAATCTTCCGGACAGGCGCCGGTCTTGATGGATAACAACGTGGAAACTTGTACGCTGTTGGGATCGAAATAGCGCCGGTGGATTGTTTGAGCCCGGAACAGCAGGTCATTGAGTGGCAGTTCGAATAAAGCCCGGACTTCAGCGAGCGTCCAGTCATGACGAACATCGGCAGCAGGCGTAGTCATCAGGGAATCCTCGTGGCGCATACAGGTTGCATGAAATGGCATGGACGTCCACCATGCCATTGAATCTTCAGGGCTATTCAAAAAATCTGGTCGAAAAATCCCGATACCGGTTTCGATGACCGGCAGTGTAGCCGCGACCCGATATCTGTCAACCTAAGCCTGTACGCATGATTCACAACTGGCTAAAAATAACGCGAGTATGTACATAACGAAAGGGCGGGATTTGTTGATAGTATCAACAAATGACTTGCGGTCATTATTTGAGGTAAAAAATAACCCGCCAGAGCGGCGGGTTATTTCGGTATTGCTTGATTAGTCCTTACGCTGCCTTTTTCAGGCGCGTTGCCGCATGTTTCTCTGCACTCGAAGAGAACCACGAAATACCCTTGATGTCTTCACCCATCTTGGCGAGCGTTGCCAGCATGGCTTCCTCAAAAATCTTAATGAGTTTGCCTTTCTTCTTCTGGAAACTGGCATAGTCGCCATGGCTTTTACCAGCGACCATATTACTATCCTCCTATCCTCTTTCCTCTCTAAATCCTTGGCTAGTTTTACTGCATTACCCCTAACAGGGGGACCGACTATTATACACACCCTTAGTTATATACGCATTTTGCGACAATACAATGACCTAGGTCTCAATTTGGACCTTATCTTATGACAAACCAGTTCCCTTCCCGCCCCATCCCCAGCTCTTCGTCTTGGTGACCGCTGAGATTGGCATAGACTCCCTGTAAAAAGTCCACCGTAAAGGGGGTGCGTCCATAAACTTTGAGGGTATCGCAGGGATGGGTCTCATAGGTTAATCCAAGGCTTTCAACCAGGGCCGAAGCCGCAAGCTTGGCTAATTCCCGAATGGGTGGAGAAGCCCCATCTCCGTCTGATACATCTAACCGTGGTTCTACCGTAATCTCTAAGACCTTTAGCCACTGTTGACCTGGCACTTGAACATAGGAAATCTGTAGAACAGCGCAGGCATGCTGCTCGCCATCACGGAATAGCCCGTAGGCATGCATGCCTCGATCTGGGGTGCCGTTTACGCATTGATCGGCAAATGCCAAAACTCCCTCATACATGCTGGGAGCAACTTCTCCGGCTAACTGAGCTATTTGGTGTTCCCAAACAGTACGAGTAGCGGCAAGCGCATCGACTCCAACCCTTTGAAAGTTATACATTTTGCTGTCCATGCAGGAATCTTGGAGTTACATATTACTCTTTTGTACTTTTGTTAGGCCAGCCCTCAGCAGGGCGCTTCTTTTTCAGCGCCTTCTTTATGCCCTGTACCCAGCCGCCCTCTATCTTGAGGGTGTCTGGCTTTGGGCCGCGTTTAAAATTTGAATTACTTTTTTTCATCACTCATTGCACTTACTGTGCTAGTTATACCTGGGGGTAGCGTGATTTCTCCCCATAATTTTTCATGATTACTAAGTGTTCCTTGTAATACTTCAAGCAAACTTTTTGCAGTAATGGGGGGCATAATCACACTAACTTCTTCCTCGTTCACGAAATTTTGCCCTGCGGGCCCAATAGCATCAGAAATGTGCGAAAAAGTTATTCGGACTTCAAATGGTGAAGAGACCGAACGAACATTATTACTGTAAATAGTTCTAAATTGAGGTGATTTTATATGCTCTAACGTCGCCGCATTTACATTGGTTAGAGGCGCTGCATTATCGTCTTTAGATTCCATTGGGCACACCCTTAGCATTAACTTGAGATTGACCGATGACATAGGAGAATGGCGATGCAGAACTTACTTCCCACGTTGTCCCTTGCTGCCTAGCCGCATGATAAGGAAGAGTCTGGGATTTTGTGACACTTTCAGGATTGTCTTCAATATAGGGAGTTACATTAAAGGAATTAGGGTGAAACCCATTCACTACTTTGTAGCGGCCTTCAACCCAATTAAACAACTCACTGAACGGTGCAAAGCGCACGATCAATGCAACATCAAAAGCCGAAGCTAAACGTCTTAAGGTGTTAAGGCTAAGTTCCTGTCCATTTCCATTTTCTATTGCCGATATTCTCGGTTGCTTCATTCCGGCCATTTTTGCCAGTTTTTTTTGATCCATTTCGTTTTGCTCTCTCAGCTTCTTGACTTGAAACGGAATAGCAATACTTATTTGAGAGGCTACATAGGCGTCACGATACTGTTTATTCCTAAGCCTTTTCCATCTTTTTTTTCTATCCTCAGAATTTGATGTTTTCATAAATTTGCTCGTCTCCTTCTTCAGTCTCGTCATCTAAATTACTTGTATGAGGGACGATAGTACCAATACCGGCATTGTATGTATCGCACCTATCACAAGCAGATGTAAAGGCACCTTTTGGCTTATAAACTTTATCCTTGTGATAGCAACCAGCGACCATTACAAATGTGTAACCAGGTGCGAAAAAACCAAAGACTCTGAATTCCTTATCTTCTGCAGTAAATCTGAGTTCATACAGCTTGCGTTTTTTATATTGCTCTCCTTCAAGCGGATTACACCTTCCAGACCATTTTTTACTCTCAGGGATCTGCCCCAAGAACAGCAATAAGTTATCCAAAAACGCTTCTTCACCGCCTAGCGCTTCTTTGGCCCATTCCCGGACATAGTTCGTCCCGTCAGGGGCCACATAGTCAGTAAAATTCCAGTGAGTAACCATATAATATATTTATTATATAGTCAAGTTCTGGTACTATCGTATATAATAAATTTATTATACGAGGAATTAGCCACATAACCGTGTGTTATTAGCTTTTGAGTGAGGATGGATAGGATCACCAGCATTCCCCCTCCTTAGGAAAAAGCCCCTGTGCTGGAAATCGGTAGACGGAGCTGACTTGGAATTAGCTGCCTACCAAGGCTTGAGGGTTCGACTCCCTCCAGGGGCACCATAAACCTACTGCTGTATTGGCTCCCTGTAAAGGAGTCTTTTGCCTTCACTAGCCTGAATAGCGGCCCGTATCCGCTCACCATCCTCTAGCTTGCGGTGGTTATAACGGAATTCAAACTCCGTCATGTAGCGGTGTAGATGCTCTTTGCTGACCGCATGATAGATGCCGTTCAGGCCACGCTTCACGATTGAAAAGAAGCCCTCAACCGTGTTGGTGGTCACCTCACCCCGGACATACTCATAGCGAGAATGAGTCACTACATGGTGACCGCCCTCAAAGGTCCGACCGATGCCGGTATAGACCGGGCTTTCGTCCGTCATCAGAGTGGCGCTTGGGGCGATAGCACCAGAGACCACCTGTTTGACGGTCTTGGCCGTCACATTGGCGACCACCTGAGTTTTGACATGGCCGTCCCGTTGAACCAGCGCCATGACGGCGGTTTTGTTGCCCTTCGGTCCCCGCTTCTTGCCCCGGTAGCGCGGCTTGCCGCCTACATAGGTCTCGTCCACTTCCACGATCCCGGTCAGCGGTGGTATGGCGCTATCGGTCATCCCAAAGCGGATGCGGTGTAACATGAAGAGGGCAGACTTATAAGACACCCCGGTCTGCCGGTGTATCTCAAGGGCGCTAACGCCCTTCTTGCTAGTCGCAGCGCGCCAGTAGGCAAAGCACCAATGGCGGAGCGGGATCTTCGAGTCCTCAAATACGGTGCCGGTCCGAACCGTGAACTGGCCCTTACAGCCCCGGCAGCGCCAGCGGAAGTTAGCTTGGCGCTTGCCAGTCTTGGAGTCCTGCATCTGATAGACGTCAGTATCTCCACACTGCGGGCAGCCTGGGCGGCCCTCCCAACGCTGGGCCTCCATAAATAGGACGGCGGCCGTCTCGTCTGCACAAGCCCTTGGCAGGTTGCGGATTGTCTCGTCGCCCTTGGTGGACCGGTTCTGTATGAGGCTTTTCTTAATCATGGAATAATTGTAGATGACTAAAGACCTTTTGTCAAGTACAAAGTTATCCCATTTTTGGCCCCTTTCAATCGGCCAGAAGGCTCTTTACTTAAGTACATACTTCCGAAAAATAATACAATCCGATCTTTATCCTTCCAGCTGTCTGCTATGCGGCCAGCGCAGCAGTTCAAAGCTCGATTTATGCCCTGCCTGCGAGCGCGAGTTGCCCTGGAACCGAGAGGCTTGCCGCCAC
>JBOIBL010000072.1:0-4145 GCA_050739495.1 Gammaproteobacteria bacterium
GCAATAAGTCAGTACGAAGCAATCCTGGCGCCATCCAATTGAACGCCTGCTGGCGGCCGGATTGTAGTCGCCCCCTCATTTTCTTTCCGGGCGGTTTTTCTGCAAGCAGATATCCAAAATCCCACTCCCAATCATCTGCAGAAGCAGGGGAAACTGCGTTTATGTTAAACATGATGCTGCCTGCCGCATAACTTTCAAGAAAGCAAAACGATTCTGCAATTTTTCTCTCGCATGCTGTGGTGTGTCATCCGATCACATCACCTTGAGGGGAGAACTGTCATGTCATCTTCGCATTCACTTAAACACGGTATCGCCGCGGCGATCAGCACCGCAGTGCTGCTCAGCTGCGCGACTGCCGGTGCTCACGGAAATCCGAATGATCCTGCTTCGGCATTTCCCACCGCTACGCCCATCAAGCACGTGGTGGTGATTTTCCAGGAAAATGTATCTTTCGATCATTATTTCGGCACCTATCCACACGCATTGAACCCCGCCGGTGAACCGGCATTCCATGCCCGTCCCAATACCCCATCCGTCAACGGCCTCAATGATTTCCTGCTGAACCACAACCCGAACTCCGCCAACCCGCAACGCCTGAATCGCAGTGAAGCTCTCACCTGCGATCAGGACCACAACTACGGCGCCGAACAGAAAGCCTTCGATGGCGGTCTCATGGACAAGTTTGTGGAATACACCGACAAGGAATCCTGCGGGGCACCAGATATCTCCAAGCCGGGCCTGGTGATGGATTACTACGATGGTAATACAGTTACCGCGATGTGGAATTACGCCCAGCATTTCGCCATGAGCGACAATTCTTACAACACCACCTTCGGCCCTTCCGCCCCCGGTGCGCTCAATCTGGTTTCAGGACAGACCCACGGAGCTGTTTCGACACAGCCATTAACTGATACTTACGGCGTGGTGAATCCCGATGCCAATGGCGTAGGCACAGTGATCAACGATCCCGATCCCACTTACGACGATTGCTCCAGCAAGCAGTATCCGACCGTTTCCTTCGTGGACGGCCACAAGAATGTCGGCGACCTGCTCAACGCCAGAAATATTACCTGGGGCTGGTTCGAGGGCGGTTTCCGCCCCACATCCGTGAATGCCGATGGCACAGCTGTATGCGGCGCCAAGACCACAAACATCGGCGGTGTTGCCGTTACGGATTACATTCCGCATCACGAACCGTTCCAGTACTACGCTTCCACTTCGAACCCGCATCACCTGCCGCCGACTTCGGTGAGCGAAATCGGTCACACCGACCAGGCCAATCATCAGTACGATCTGCAGGATTTCTGGAATGCAGTGGACAACAGCAATCTGCCGGCAGTGAGTTTTCTGAAAGCGAAAGCCGCGCAGGATGGTCACGCGGGATATTCGGATCCGCTGGATGAACAGCAATTCATCGTGAACACCATCAACCGCCTGGAACAATCCCCTGAATGGAACTCGACCGCCGTCATTATCGCCTACGACGATTCCGATGGCTGGTATGACCACGTCATGGGTCCCATCGTCAGCCAGTCCAACGATGCAGCCAACGATGCACTCGCCGGTGCCGGGCTGTGCGGTGAGAATACGTCGGAGATGTATCTGGATCGCTGCGGTTATGGGCCGCGTCTGCCACTGCTGGTGATATCAGCCTATGCCAAACGCAACTTCGTGGATCATGGCGTGACAGATCAGTCTTCCATCCTCCGCTTCATCGAGGACAACTGGCAGACTGGCCGTATCGGCGATGACTCCTTCGATGCCAAGGCCGGCACGCTGCGTAACATGTTCGATTTCCGTGCTTACAGCGAGCCATTGTTCCTGGATCCAGTGACGGGGCTGCCGATGCATGCCGATGATGACGATCATGGGCATGGGCACGGCCATCACGACTGACGGCTTGCCCGCAGGCTTGTCCGTATCTCTGAATGCCCGGGCTTCATGCCCGGGCATTTTTATGTGCCCGGTTCAGGGCTGCGCTGGCTGATCCCGCCTGGGCTGCAGACCGAGCAGGCCCCGGCATTTATCCGACAGATGAGCGGCGATTGCTTCCAGCTGGCAGTTCAGCCGTTCATTGTTGGCGCGTTCCTGGAGATAGGCATGCCAGACATCGCTCCAGGTGGCATGCGGCGGCAAGGTTGTCAGTTCAGCCTCGCGCAACAGGTCTGCGGAGATGGGCTGGGGCTTATATTCCACCACTTTGACCGGTTTGGTCGGTTGCACCGCCAGTTGCGGGGTGCAGGCTGTCAAGCAGGGAATCAGGCACACCGGAATCCAGACAACGGCGTGCCTCAGTGTCTGTGTCATGCACATGCTTCAGTACCTCGATCTGTTTTACCAGTTTCGCTCGCAGTATCTTGTTGAGATGTGCAGCCGCATCGGCATCGATCTGCAATTTGGCGATCTGGGTTTGCAACTGCTCAATATTGTGCTGGTCGGCCTGATGCTGGACATCGGCAGTATTCTGCGTATCGGCATTGGCACGCGCCGCCGCTGAAATCTCGCAGTCCTGCCGACCCATCTGTGACCGCTCGTGCCAGAGCAGACCACCGAAAGCCGCGCATAACGCCACCAGCACCACGATCATGCCAACCAATAGACGGATCATTGTTTGTCCCCAATCCCGGCACATGGCCTTTGCCATGCCCCGCTTGCTGTTCGGTCAAATATACCCGAAACCCTCAATCATTGCGGCCTCGCTCTGCTAGGATTGAGGTCAGTCATCGAGGAGCCAGCCATGCCTGATCAGGTCTGTGAACACATCGACGCGATCGAGGAGGTAAAGGCTGCGAAGCGTCACGAATGCGAGGAATGCATCAAGATCGGTGGCCAGTGGGTTCATCTACGCACCTGCCAGCAATGCGGGGTGACGCTTTGCTGTGATAACTCCCCCAATCGGCACGCCACTAAGCATGCGCACGCCAGCGGCCACCCTGTTATCGCCTCTGCGGAACCCGGCGAGCAATGGCTGTATTGCTATCCGGATGATGCGTTTGCAGAATATTGAAGGTTGTGCCGCAACTCCGCATAAACGACTGGCTTCCCGATACGGTTTCTGACACCCTTAAAATTACATTCTGGAGCAAAACGCATGCTCAATAAAATCATAACTGCGTCGCTTGGGATCATGACGCTTCTGTTGCTCATTACCGCACATGCCGGAGATATCCCGGTTGATAACTCTTCAAATACTCAAGCCGTCATGGATTTCGGTATCGCCCGTGGCGGCGACAAGGTCGTGAGCGCGAGTTTCTTCATCGGCGGTGATTCCAGCATCCATGCGGGGGACGCTTATTACATCGATTTCGGCCTGCTGCATCGCTTCCAGGATTCGAACTGGAGTTTTAAGACCACGGTCGGATACTCGTTTGCTGCAATTCCAAGATACGGCGGCAATTTCAGTTTCCGTCGCACTCCCCTTGATGCAATCGTCATCTACAACACCGGCAGGCAGCATTTCGGTATAGGCGTCACCGATCACATGAATCCCAGATTCGATGCGGATGGACATGGCCCGGACGTGCATTACAATAATGCCGCCGGTCTGCTGTTGCAGTATCAATACCGGATATTTGGCGTACGCTACACCTATATCCGCTACAAAGCCTGGGATGCTCCCAGCGATCCGACGCTGGATGCCAGCAGCCTTGGGATCTTCATAACAATGACCTTTTGAGACTAACTGGCGAATTTAGCCATGATTGGATTAGATCGTCTGGCTAAAGCTGTCCGTCGGAAAAACACCGACTTTTTATATCAACTTCATAATACTGATGTCGGCGTATTCAGTGCCAACAAATTAAGTGAAGTGTCTTAATGGTGGCTATGGGTGGACTCGAACCACCGACCTCAGCATTATGAGTGCCGCGCTCTAACCAGCTGAGCTACATAGCCATTTTGAACCAGATACCGAGCCACAGGGCCCCGGTTGGGGGCGCAAATTGTCGGTTTTTGCGCCGCTTAAGTCAAGAAATCCATCCGCATAATTCTGAGCTGACTTGTCGTGACGGCCTTCGGCCGCAGCCCGCATTATTTACTGGATTCCGGCCTCGGCTTTGGCATCCTGCGTCACTCTACCGCCTACATCCATGTAGGCGTTCGCCGGAATGACGGAAATAAACATTGGGTCGTATCGAGGCAAAAGG
>JBOIBL010000073.1:0-8012 GCA_050739495.1 Gammaproteobacteria bacterium
CCAATGCAAAGGCCGCGCCTTCGGGCCTGGCCATTCAGAAAAATGTTGAACGATGGACAGGAATCGGTAGCGCAGCGTGCTACGGCTTGCTCTTTGAACCCCCTCCTTTGGAAAAGGAGGGCGGGGGTGGATTTTTCATTTCCAAAATCCCCCTTCATCCCCCTTTTCCAAAGGGGGAAATCAGACTGCGATTGCAGGCTATCGATGCGCGGCGGTTCAAGGTACCCGTGCGTCGCGTCAACACGTTAACTGAACGCCCAGGTCTTCAAGACGGGTTTTTTATTTCCAGCAAATCAGATCGACATCGCAAACACCCCGAATCAACTCGTCTCTCACGGCGACGTCTTGTGATGGGGATCGACGCCCAGCACGCTGGCTAATGCATCCAATGGTATATAGCCATCGATCATCTGCCCTCGATCCGTGATGATGGCCGGAGTCCCGTTGATCCCCAACAGCCGGCCGAATTCATAACCTGCCGCCACGGGTGCAGCGTTGCATTGCAGTTTCTTGATCGGCTGCCCATGCATCGCGTCAGTAAATGCGATCTTGTGGTTCTTGGCACACCAAACCGAGACGGCCTTGTTCCAGGACGCAGTCCCGACCCCATCCCGCGGATAGAACAGGTAGCGGACCTCGACCCCCAGGGCATTCAATGCCGGACGATCCTGCTCCAGCATGCGGCAATAATCGCAATCTATATCGGTCAGCACCGTGATACTGCGTTTGGTATGAGCAGGCGTAAATACAATCATGTCCGCGTCGCCAAGCTTGTCCATATAGCTCAGGCGTGCCTGATCGCGCTCGGCGACGGTCAGGTTGTTGCCGCTCTTGAGATCGATGATGTCGCCGCGCAGAAAGTACCGCCCATCGGCCGATACATAGGCCACTTGCGGGCCCAGCAGGATGCGATATAGACCAGGGATCGGGGCAGGAGCGATTTCGGTGGACTTTACCCCGAGCTGCCGGGCAAGACGCGCAATCACCGCATTGCTGTCGTCAGCCGCATAGGCGCCGAGTGCGACAAACCAAAATACACAGACGAGTGTCAGGAAACGTTTCATCGTGATCCACAATTGGAATATGCACGGAGATAAAGACCACGCCCAGCGGCATGTGTTCCGTGATCATACTCCGATCGGGATCGGGTCAGCCGGCCGATCAGCCGCGCGGGTGGTGCGCCGCGTGCAGGTCCTTGAGGCGTTCACGCGCCACGTGAGTGTAGATCTGAGTGGTCGATACATCACTGTGACCCAACAGCATCTGCACTACGCGCAGATCGGCACCATGATTCAGCAGGTGCGTTGCGAACGCGTGTCTCAGGGTATGGGGCGACAGCGCGGTATGGATGCTGGCTTTCTGCGCATAGCGCTTGATGATGTGCCAGAACGCCTGACGCGTCATGTAATCGCTGCGTCGGGTCGGGAATAGATAATCGGTTTGACGTCCGCCGAGGATGTCGAGCCGCGAATCACTGAGATATTTCTCCAGCCATTTCTGGGCTTCTTCGCCCATCGGTACCAGACGTTCACGATTGCCCTTGCCGACCACACGCACGACACCCTGACGCAGGTTGACCTGACTCACCCGCAACGTCACCAGTTCCGAGACGCGCAGACCGGTGGCATACAGCAATTCGAGCATGGCACGGTCACGGATACCGAGCGGTTCACATACGTCGGGGGCCTTGAGCAGCGAGACGACATCGGTCTCCGGCAGCGACTTGGGCAACGGCCGACCCAGCTTGGGCATATCGATACGCGTGCTGGGATCTTCATGGATGATGCCTTCACGCAGCATGAACCGGTAGAAACGCCGCACGCTGGAAAGTTGGCGGGCGGTGGAACGCGGCCGGGTACCATGCTGTACACGCCACGCCAGGAATTCGAGCAGATGTTCGCGCTGTACGCTGCGCAGCTCCATACTACGTTCTTCCAGCCAGCGTGCGAGGCCGACCAGATCTGCGCGGTAAGCAGACAAGGTATTTTCGGCGAGACCGCGCTCGCCCCACATCGCATCCAGGAAGCGCTCGATATCACGCCCACTTCCGGTTGCGGGAAGTCCAACGTTTGTCCCTGTTGTAGTCTGTACACCGTGATCCGGCACACGACTGTTGAATTGGCCCATATCCTTTCACCTCGCTGCTGTCAGATATGCAGATCGCTTCGCACACGAACTATCTGCACATATACTTTTCAGGCCCCGTCATTGTGGATTTCATGACGCCCCAAGACCGTGACGGGCTTCACATTTTTATGTCAAATATTATACTCCCGATTCAAGCTTGCGGGGGGCGGACCTAACCCGGATACTGCGCCGCCATGCCAAACGCCTTTCCCAACCCCCTTCAACGGCTATCCTTTCCAGTCCGTACCTGGCTGGCGGGACTGCTGTTCGTGATCCCTGCGGCCGTAGTCGTCATCAGCCTGCCCGGCCGCCACCGCCGCCGGCGTCTGGCCCGGCGCATGGCCCAGCTGCTGTTCCGCCTGATGGGCGCGCCAGTATCCATCGATGGCCTGGAATGTTTCCCCGACCAGCCCTGTATCGTAGTCGCCAACCACGCCAGCTATCTGGATGGACCCTTGCTCACAGCGGTGTTACCCCCTCGCTTCGGCTTCGTGATCAAGCGCGAGATTACCAGCGCACCCCTTGTAGGCCGGTTGCTGGCGCGGCTTGGCTCCGAGTTCGTGGATCGCTTCGATAAACGGGCCGCACGAAGCGATGCCAGTCGCCTGATCCAGTTGGCACGGAACGGCGCCTCGCTGGGAATCTTCCCGGAAGGCACTTTCAAGGCCGAACCCGGCCTCAGGAACTTTCACCTGGGCGCCTTCATGGCGGCGACCCGCGCCAGCATCCCGGTTGTACCGGTGGTAATCCGGGGTACCCGCCACATTCTGCCTGCTGATACCTTGCGGCCGCGTGCCGGGCGAATTTCGGTCGAAATACTGCCCCCACTGATGCCGCAAGGCGCCCGCGGCGAGGATGCACGTGCCTTGCGCGATGCGGCTCGTACCTGCGTACTTGAGCGTTGCGGGGAACCTGACAGGGCTCATCGGGAAGATACTGCTGACTTGAAGCCGAAAATCGCCGGGCTGCAATAACCTAGAAGGTTTGGCCCGCCCGGGCATTGATGAAACGCAACCAGGCTTCCGCTTCCCCTCTGACATCTTCGTATTTCGCCGCTTCCTTGAGCGCAGTGGCGGCTTCCGGGTACTGTTTGTTTTCCGCCTGCGCGACACCCTGCAACAGCCACGCGCGTCCCGGACGGCGCAGACTACCTTTCTGCAAGGCGCGTTGCGTGGCTTTCACCACCGAAAACCATTCATGTGATTGCTGGTAAAGCTGTGCCTGCTTGAGATAGGTATCGCCGGTCTTGGCATATTTCGCCGCCTGTCCCAGGCTGGTGATCGCCTTGTCGTACTCCCTGGCATCCAGCCAGGTCGCCGCCAGCAGATCATAGTTATTTTCATTGGCAGCAACGGTACCTGCATCCAGCCCCTTCTGCAGGACGTTGGCTGCTTCATAAGGTTCATTGTTGTGCATGTACAGGGACACCAGGTTCAGGTAATCCTGTTCGCTCTGCGCCAAGCCCCGACGATACATCAGCGCGAACACGCCCAGTGCCTTGTCGTCGTCCCCATCCTGCGCATAGGTCTGCCCCAGTTGGCGCCAGTAATCCGCCTTGTCTGGCCAGCGCTCCAGCGCCGCATACAGGCCGTCCACAGCGCTGCTGAATTGCTTGGTGCTGTAGGCACAGGCGATCCACAACTGGTACCAGGATTCGGGCGCCTCGCTATTCTTGTCGGCCGCGCGCTTTGCATACGGCAACGCCGAATGGCACTGACCGAGTTTGGCATCGACCGTCGCGATCAACATATCGGCATCTGCAGGCGGATTGGATTCCGCTTTCAGATACACGTTCATCACCCGCTGCGCATCGCTGTACTGTCCGGTACGTGCATAGAGTTTGCCGAGGTCCAGCACCAGCTGCCGTTGCGCAGAGGGCGGCATCGCGTTCTCACGCATGGCGCGATTCATGTAAGGCAGTGCCGAATTGTAGTCACCGCGCGAAATATAAACATAAGCGATGTTCTGCAATGTCACCGCATATTCGTAGCCATTGGACTGCACTCGCGAAATCAGGCTATTGAGGCGTGTGAGCGCATCATCGTACGACCCGTTCTCGATCATGTGCTGCGCGGAACTCAAACGCTGATAAGTATCATTTGTCAGCAAGCCTCTATTCAGCGGTACCGTCAGGGCGTGCGCGCCTGCTGCGAATATCAGCGCAGCGGCAAGCATCAGGATTCGTGACAAACTGTGCATCGTCATTGGCCAAGATTCAGGTTGAACACCAGCGTCACGGAAGTCTCTGTCGCTGCGGGTATGGGTTTGAATTTCCATTTGAGCACCGCACGCAAGGCCGCATCATCGAAGATGCCACGGCGCGGTTCAGCCTTGGTGACCGTCGGTGCGCTGACGCTGCCATCGGGTTCGACCGTGAATTTTACGGTCACCGATCCGGTTAAGCGTTGCTGGATGGCCCGCGTCGGATACTCGGGCTCCACACGATGGATCAGCACCAGATTACCCGCACGCAAAACCGGCTCTTGTGCAGCCTGCGCCGGAGCTGACGGAGCCGTCTCCGTGGTGCCGGCCACACTCTCCGCAGGCGCGACCGGAGTGCTGGTACCGAATGGCAGATCGACATCCGGCATCGCCATCCCGGGGGCAGCGATGGACGGTGGTTTCACCGCTGCCAGACTCTCGATGGGCGGCAAGGGCGGCTCGTTGAAAGCGGTGGGTTTTTGGGGTTTGCCATTGGTCTGCATCTGCACACTCTGGGACCCATTACTGAAACTGACCAGATCACTGTCCTGGTACTGCTCGCTGGTGGTGAGCCGGAACTGGTTCTGCACCACGAAACTCTGGACTACCAGGAAGACCCCCAGCGCCACCAACAAACCAAACAGCATGGAAAATGAGATACGCATGGCAGTCAGCTACGCCGCAATTGATCGCGCAACAGACGGGATTCGCGTATCACGCGCTGCGCGAGTTCCTGGCTAAACAGTACACCGGTGACGACCACAGCCAGCGCCGTGACCACCGGGATCGCAGCGGCCGCGATCGCGTGCGCAAGTGCATGAGTACCGGCACTGCCCTCCAGGGTCAGGGCGCCCAGAACCTGCATCAGCCCGGTCAAGGAACCCAACAATCCCAACAGGAAGATGACCGCCAGCAAGGAACGTATCAAGGTGACGGAACGCGCCATCTGCGCACCGACCTCGCTCAGGATATGACGGCGGGCACGCCGCGCCAGAAACACCGGACCCGACGCCCGGCGCCGCCATATCTGCAACGCCTTTTCCAGCACTTCGGGATGCACGAACAGAAAGTACCAGTAGCGCTCGATGATGAGCGCCCACAGCGCCGCCGCCAACAGGAAGATCAGCGTCAACACCACGGCACCGCCGCTGAACAGGCGTACGAAACCGTCGTAGAGCTCGAACAACCAATTCATTATCTGGGTGCCCGCGCCGCCGCCAGTTTTTCTGCCCGCGAGGCGATGATGCTCGCGGTCTGCTGTTCCAGCACCTGCATCAACCGGTCACTGCGGCTCGAAAGCAGCCCGTGGAAGAACAACATCACCACTGCCACCAGCAACCCCAGCCAGGTGGGGACCAGCGCGCTGGAGATACCGTTGGCGATGAGCGGGGTGCTGCCACCGAACAGGTTCATCGACTGGAACGTGTTCATCACGCCCATCACCGTGCCGAGCAGACCCAGCAGGATGCCGAGCAATGCAATCACCCGCAACAGACCGATACGCGCACTGATAACCGGGCGTTCCTTCATGATCGCCTCATCCATGCGCAACTCGAGCGATTCCGCATCATCGGTCTTGCTCTCGTTGAACACAGTCAGAATGCGGCCCAACGGATTGTTGAGATTGGGTTTGGAAGAATTCATCTGCGCCTTCATCTTGCCGCCCGCCAAGGTCAGGTACGCGCCGCGTTCGAGGATCACCAGCAAGCCGATCAGGCCCAGTACGATGATGATCCAGCCTGCGGCGTGGCCCTGGCCGATCCGCTCCCACGTAGTGGGCTGATTCACGAGTGTGGCGAGCAACGTGCCACCGGTCGGATCCACCGCCATCGGCAATATGCCGCTGGTGGCAGTGGACAGATCCGATGCCATGCTGCGGAATGCGCCGGATGGTTGGCGATTGAGTTCCACCAGCGCCGCGGTCTCGGGAAGATAGCGCAGGAAGCTGTCACCGTTCACCGCGGCGAACACACCTACCCGCACCACATTGGTCTTGACCCGGGTGCCGTCTTCATGGGTGATGGTGGCCGGGAATTTGGCGACCTTGCCTTCCTGAATCAGCTCCTGCTGCATCAGGAACCAGAGTTTGTGCAGGTCATCGAGCGAGGGCAGGTCACGGCTCTCGGCCATGCGCGCCAGCGTCACTCCACGGCCAGGATATTCTGCGGAGACCAGCGAAGCATCCAGCGTGTTCTTCAGGTCGCTCGCGGTCTGGCGCGCGCTGTCGAACACCTTGCTGAAATCACCTTCGCGCGTGTGCAGCTGATTGACGAGGTCATTCAGTTTCTGTTGATTGGCATCGAAGCTCGCCTGCAATTGCTTGTTGCGCGCTTGCTCGTTATTGAGCGCCTTCCTGGCTTCCGCCAGAATCTGCGCCTGCTGCGCATTCTGCTGCACGAACTGTTGTTCGCGCTGCTTGTTGAGTGCTGAATTCTCGGACGAAGCATTCTTGACCTGCTCCAGCAACTGGTCGAGGGTGGCCGCCTGTTGAGCAGCTGCGAACGCGCCACTGCTCAGAGCCATGATCACCACCGCCAATAAGGTTTTTGCGAACGTATTCATTTCGCCACCTCCGGCGCAGTCACCGGCAGCTTGAGTACATCCGGGGCCGCCTGCTTGTTGGCGATCGCGATGCCTTCCGCCACCGCATCCGCATATTTACTATCAACCGCCCATTCTTGCTTCTGCTTGTCCCAGTAACCGGTCTCACCGCGATCCAGGGTCTGATACGCCAGTACCAGATGGCCGACGCGCAGGAAATTCACGGTGCGGGTATGTCCACCCTGTTCCAGATCTCCACGATAGGTGCTCATGGTCTTGCCGGCGGCGATCTCGGTGTTATAGGCATCGATGACCTTGCTGTATTTGTCCGCCACCGACACCGAAGCGTCACTGATGGTCTCGCGCAATTGCTGGACCGCGGCGAGCCGCTCGTTCAACTTGTAAGGGATATCCAGCTTGATGAACTGTTGCAGGCTATCGACCATCTGCTGCATCAACGGCAGCAGTCCCTGTTCGACCACGCCCACCTGCGAAGTCTGCTGGGTCAGTGAGGTCATCTGATCCTGTTGCGACTGGATGAATTGCTGCAGCTGGTCGTCATAGGCGCGCAATTGATCGTTTTGCTGCGCTACCTGCAGATACTGGTTGAGCATGGCCTGGGTCTCGCTCGAGATCTTGTCGATCTTCTTTTGAGAGTTGGCAGCGGATTTGTCCAGGTTGTTCTGGGCCTGGACCACTGAGGTGACCTTGGGCGGTGCGGCTTGTGCCGCAAGCGTCACCAGCACAGTGCCGAGCGCCAGAAAGGCCGGGAGGGAGATGTTCTTCATGGCTGAACCTGCCTGATTATGAATAAGGACCCGTACCGCAGGCTGCCGGAAGGCGTCGCGGTCATGGAGTAGCTTATGGAATGTATCAGACCTGAAAGACGGTTGAAACTCCGGACCGGGGGCCGGCCCGGCCGCCTGCCCTCAGCCAGCTGGCTGGGATGCCGGCTTCAGACCAGCCAGATCCGAAAATACCTGACCGGCATTCGCTTTGGGGTCCACGTCCTGGTAGTGCCTGGCGACCCTGCCCTGCGGGTCTATCAGGAAGGTCTCGCGGCGGGCGTAATGGAATAGACCCAGGAACGAGGTCAGTACGCCGTAACTGGCTGCCACTTTATGTGTGGTATCAGCCAGCAA
>JBOIBL010000074.1:0-3334 GCA_050739495.1 Gammaproteobacteria bacterium
ACCGATCTGAACTGCCTGTCCGTGATCCAGTATGCGGTGGATGTGCTCAAGGTCGAGCACATCATCGTCTGCGGACATTACGGCTGCGGCGGCGTGCTGGCGGCGTGGCAGCGTGCGAAGTTTGGTCTGATCGATAACTGGCTGAGAAATGTGCAGGATGTGTCGACAAAATATTATGAAGATATTGCCCAGCGTCCTGATGAGGATAGTCGCATCGACCGCTTATGCGAGCTGAACGTGATCGAACAGACCTTGCACGTATGCCGCTCGACCATCGTGCAGGATGCTTGGCGGCGTAATCAGCCGCTGACCGTGCATGGTTGGGTTTATCGCCT
The DNA here is from genome assembly GCA_050739495.1 of Gammaproteobacteria bacterium. GTDB lineage: Bacteria > Pseudomonadota > Gammaproteobacteria > Natronospirales > REEB76 > DASSKW01. The sequence goes on from JBOIBL010000074.1 coordinate 336, forward strand.
GCAGAGCGGCCTGTTGCAGGATATCGGCATTACCCTCAGCAGTGAATCCGAACATGAAGAATTCTCGCGCCGGAAAGCGATGCCGGGAGCGATGTTTTGAAGGATGCCACGCCAGAATTAGTGAAAAATGGAATGTCTGCTAACGGCCAAAAGCAGTCCATGGGACTTGTAGAATCAATTGCGACAATTGGGAATAGCCATGTGGACATAGGATCGCTAATCGTTGGGGGCTGTCGACATGCACGAAATCACAGACACATTCGAGTTGTCTAGTGGTCAGCGATGCACTTTGTATCGGATTCGACTAGACATGATTCCAGACTACTATCTGCTAAGTTTTCCGCGAGACGCGGGGGAGCCGTCTCCGGCCGATCTCTCAGAAATGCTCGTGCTTGGTATGACAAGAGCACAGTCCCTGGCTCGTGCGCGCGTAGGCGACCCTGGAGCGTACAGCCTGCTCTACAGCGGTTATAGCGCGCGCCGTGAGCAAGGGTGGCATGTTCATATAGTGCTTTTGACCGGACGCTGGAAAAAAGCGTGGTTGTATATGGTGCTGGCAGGCAAGAATGCATTACAAGCTCTGGGCCTTCGCCGTGACGATGCGCCTCGTTTCAAACGATGAATATCGAGCGATGGGATGCGATGCTTCGCGAACTCGGCGCCACGCCGGAGACCAGCACCTTTTTGCAATTGCAATCTGTATATGCACAGAAACATCGTCATTATCACACTTCGCGCCATATCAATGAGTGCATTTCCATATTTGATGAAGTCAAGCATCTGGCGGAGCACCCAGCCGAGGTTGAGTGTGCGCTATGGTTTCATGACGCGATCTACGAGCCGATGGCGAAATCAAACGAGGAACGGAGCGCGAATTGGGCAGCTGAGTTCGGTCGCCGTACTGGCATGGCCGGTGAGGTAGCCGCTCGTATTCATGCACATATCATGTCAACGCGCCACCTGTTACCGTCCAAAGATGGGGACTCTGGCTTAACAGTCGACATTGACCTCTCAATTCTAGGTGCTTCTACAAGTCGGTATGATGAATTCGAGCGCGATGTGCGCAGAGAGTACCGCTGGATACCGGGATTCATTTACAACCCAAAGCGGACAAAAATACTTCAGTCATTTCTGAATCGGCCACGTATATATCATTGGGAGCTGATGTACGAACGCTTTGAGCGCAATGCTCGGGCGAATTTGGCCGGAGCTATTCGCGCTCTTATGGGGATATCGTAAGGCTCATTAACTGGCCTGGAACGGTGGTCATTCTGATCAAACCGAAGGGCTGCAATGGGTCGAAAGCAGCCGTTCTCAAAGCAAGTTAATGGAAAAAATTCAGCCACCCGAAGGTGGCTGAATTTACAAACAATGCTTAATAAAACTTCTATCTAACGCCGTCCACGCCCCCGTCCATTACGGGGTTTTTCTTCGTTTACCTTCAGCATCTGACCGCGCAGTGAATGGCCGTTGATCGCGGCCATCGCGGCGCGTGCCTCATGACCTTCCATCTCCACGAACCCGAAACCCTTGCAGGTGCCTTTGAATACGTCGCGGGCGAGTTCGAGCGAAAAGACCTTGCCATGTTGTTCAAACATGCCACGAACTTCATCTTCGGTGGCGTCGGGCGGCAGGCTGCCGATACACATCTTCTTCATGCCTGAAGGTCTCCTCTTGACTGCGTGGACAGATTATTTAGCGGTCGGCACTCCGTTGTGAACCGGAGCGATTACCTTGACCGCGGCGTTTGCCATGCGAGTGATGTTTGCGACCACCCTGATTGGCTGATCCCTGGCGGGGGCGGGGGTTGTGCGCAGGGCGCGGTGCTGCTTCCTGCTGGTGATGCGGTGCCGGCGTGTAGCCTTCGGCTTCGGCACGCGGCAAGGTCTGCTTGAGCAGGCGTTCGATATCGCGCAGCAGCGAGCGTTCATCGCTGGAGACCAGCGAGATCGCTTCGCCGACGCTGCCGGCACGGCCGGTGCGGCCGATACGATGCACATAATCTTCCGGCACGTTCGGCAGTTCGTAGTTCACTACGTGCGGCAACAGGTCGATGTCGAGACCGCGCGCGGCGATATCGGTCGCGACCAGGGCGCGGACCTTGCCTTGCTTGAAGCTTGTCAGTGCACGAGTGCGTGCGCCCTGGCTCTTGTTGCCATGGATGGCGTCAGCGGTGATGCCGTCCATCTGCAATTGGTCGCACAGGCGATTGGCGCCGTGTTTGGTGCGGGTGAAGATCAACACCTGCTGCCAGTTGCCGGAGCCGATCAGCCACGACAACAAACCACGCTTGCCGCTTTTCTCCACTTGATACACACGTTGGCTGATAGTGGCGAGCGTCGCGTTGCGGGGTGCGACATCGACGGTCTCGTGGTTCTTGAGCATGCCCGCGGCGAGGGTGCGGATCTCATCGGAGAAGGTGGCCGAGAACAGCAGATTCTGCCGTGCGCGCGGCAACAGGCTGATGATGCGACGGATGTCACGGATGAAGCCCATGTCCAGCATGCGGTCGGCTTCGTCGAGTACCAGGATTTCGACCTGTGAAAGATCGATGGTGCGCTGCTGCACGTGATCCAGCAGCCGACCGGGAGTTGCAACCACGATGTCTATACCGCGGCGCAGTTTATCGATCTGCGGATTGATATTGACGCCGCCGTAGATCACGGCGGTGCTGAAACGCAGGTACTTGCCGTAGGTCTGCACGCTGTCAGCGACCTGGGCGGCGAGTTCGCGGGTCGGCGTCAGTACGAGGGCGCGGACCGAGCGGCGACGTGACGAATCGGTTTGGTGCGTCTGCAAGTGGTGCAGCAATGGCAGGGTGAAGCCGGCGGTCTTGCCGGTGCCGGTCTGCGCCGCAGCCAGCAGATCGCGACCCGACAATACGACGGGGATGGCCTTGGCCTGGATGGGGGTGGCTTCGGTATAGCCCTGATCGGAAACAGCACGCAGCAATTCGGCCGAAAGGCCGAGCGATGAAAATGACATGATTACTCCTGGAG
>JBOIBL010000075.1:0-24892 GCA_050739495.1 Gammaproteobacteria bacterium
CTGCCGATGGCCATGGACAGGATCGAAATCACGATCAGCATCATGCGCCATTCATCATGCAGCCCACCCAGGCCTTCAACCAGCAGCCGCATGAACAGTGCAAACGCCGCGATCTTGGGCGCAGACCCGACGTACATTGTCACCGGCGTGGATGAGCCTTCATACACATCCGGCAACCACATATGGAATGGGACCGCGCCGAGCTTGAAACACAATCCGACGATGATGAAGCCGAGTGAAAATACCAGGCCGATGCTGAACGCCGGTGCTTCGGCAATCTGCACACCGAGTTTGGTGATATCCAGGGTCCCGGCTGTGCCATACAGGATGGACATGCCATACAGCAGAGTGCCGGAAGCGATCGCTCCCAGCACGAAATACTTCATGGCGGCTTCCGACGCAACTCCGTTATCGCGATCCAGTGCGATCATCGCGTACAGCGACAGCGATAACAGCTCAAGACCAAGGTAGATGGTCAGGAAACTATGCGCCGAGATCATCACCATCATGCCGAGCATGCCGAACAGGCCCAGCACATAGAATTCGCCCTTGAACAGGTTCCGGTCCGCGAGGTAATCCCGCGAATACAGAAACACCAGAGCAACCGTAAGATAGGTGAACAACTTGAGCACATTGCCCATGCGATCGTTCACGAACATGTTATCGAAGGTCAGAAGTCCACTGCCCTGCGCAACCGCTACCGTAAGCCAGGCGGTCGCGGCGATCGTCGCCAGCGACAGCCACCAGGTCACTGCACGGTTGCGGTCACTGAGGAACACATCCACCAGCAGGATGAGACAGCCCATTCCGAGCACGAACATCTCGGGGATCGCCGGAGTGAAGGCTGGCAGTGTAAAGTTCATTGATTGCCTCTGAAATCCGCTATCACAGTTTCGACTGCACGACGTGCTGAATAAGGTTGGCTACCGATGCGTGCATGACATCCAGCAACGGCGCCGGCCAGACGCCGAACACGATGACCGGTATTGCGCACAGACCCAGAATCAGGAACTCGCGTTTGCCGATGTCTTTCATCTCGGCAACATGATCATTGCCGACCGGGCCGTACAACACGCGCTTGACCAGCCACAGTGAATAGGCCGCGCCCAGGAACAAGGTAAATGCGGCGCCAAACGCGATCCAGAAGTTCGCCTTCATCGCGGTCAGGATCACCAGCCATTCGCCCACGAATCCCGAGGTGCCGGGCAAACCACAGTTGGCCATCGCGAACAGGACAAAGAAAAATGCAAAGCCCGGCATCAGATTGATCACACCGCCATAGGCATTGATCTCACGGGTGTGCATACGGTCATACAGCACGCCCACACAGAGAAACATGGCGCCGGAGATGAAGCCATGCGAGATCATCTGGATCATCCCGCCCTCCATGCCCATCACGGTTCCGCCAAGACCGCCGGTCTTGTCGAAGAGCATGAACAACAGGAAGAACCCCAGAGTGACAAAACCCATGTGCGCGACCGAAGAATACGCGACCAATTTCTTCATGTCGGTCTGAACGATAGCGACGAAGCCGATGTAGATGATGGCGATCAGCGACAAAGCCACGATCAGCCAGGTCAGTTCATGGCTCGCATCCGGAGCGATCGGCATACTGAAACGCAGGAACCCATAGGCACCCATCTTCAACAGGATCGCCGCCAGGATCACCGAACCGCCGGTAGGAGCCTCGACGTGTGCATCAGGCAGCCAGGTATGCACCGGCCACATCGGCACCTTGACGGCAAACGCCAACAGGAACGCGACGAAGATAAGTATCTGTGCGGTCAGCCCCAAGGGCATCTGCTGGAAAGTCTGGATATCGAAACTGCCGGATTGAACATACATGTAGATGAATGCAACCAGCATGAATACCGAGCCGAGGAAGGTATAGAGGAAGAACTTGATGGTCGCATACACGCGTCGCGGCCCACCCCAGACACCGATGATGATGAACATCGGAATCAGCATCGCTTCCCACAGCACGTAGAACAGCAGTCCGTCCATGGCCGAGAACACACCGTTCATCAGTCCTTCCATGATCAGGAACGCGGCCATGTATTGCGCGAGTTTGTACTGGATGACCTCCCAGCCGGCGATCACCACCAGTACCGTCATGAACGTGGTCAACAGGATCAGCGGCATCGCGATGCCATCCACACCCAATGCATAGTGCACATTGAAGGTACTGATCCAGGGGAGGTTCTCGACGAACTGCATGGATGCAGTAGATGTGTCGAACTGGGTCCACAACGGGATGCTGATCGCGAACGTCATCAGCGAGAACAGCAATGCCAGCCAGCGAACCGTGGTCGGTGCGACGCGTCCGGCCAGGAGCACGATCAGGCCACCGGCGATCGGCAGCCACAAGAGCACGCTGAGGATGGGGAAGTGTCCGGTCATCGTGTGGATTCCGTTATTTCAGCAATAGCCAGCCTAACAAAAGGCACAGGCCGATGATCATGGTGAAAGCGTACTGATACAGATAACCGGACTGATAGCGCCGCAGGATACCGGAGAACCAGCGCACACTGCGTGCCGAACCATTCACCAGTACGCCATCGATGATGGCTGTATCACCGCCTTTCCAGAGTGCGTTACCGAGTGCGCGTGCACCGCCGGCAAACAGAAATGCATTGATCTCATCGAAATAGAATTTGTTCGCCAGCACCTGGTAAACAAGTTTGCTGCGCTGCGCAATCAGCCCCGGCAGCTCCGGACGCATGATGTAGCACCACCAGGCGACGAAGACACCCGCCATCGCTATCCAGAAGGTGGGATGCCACAGGCTGGCCAATACCAGGGCGCCAGGTCCGTGAAATTCCTCGGCCAGTTTCTCCATCACATGATGTGATGGCGCGACATAGATGGATGCGCCGAAGTAGCTGCCGTAGAGCACGGCCTTGCAGGTGATCCAGCCGATCACGACCGAGGGAATCGCCAGCAGCACCAGCGGCAAGGTCACCACCCAGGGCGACTCCTTGGGCGGATGTGTCAGACCGTGATGATCGTGATCGTGGCCATGCGCGGCATGCACAGTGAACCGCTCCTTGCCGTGGAAAGTCATGAACAGTGCACGGAAGGTGTAAAGCGCGGTGACGAATGCGCCGAGCAGCACACACCAGTAGGCGAAACCGCTGCCGGCGCGCTGCGATTCATGCACGGCATCGATGATGGTGTCCTTGGAGAAGAAACCGGCGAAGCCCGGGAACGCGATCAGGGCCAGTGAACCCGCTACGAAAGTCCAATAGGTGATCGGCATGTACTTGCGCAGACCACCCATCTTGCGCATATCCTGCTCGTGATGCATCGCGATGATCACCGAACCTGCAGCGAGGAACAGCAAGGCCTTGAAAAACGCGTGGGTCATCAGGTGAAACATGCCGGCCGCGTAAGCCGACGCGCCCAGGGCCGTCGTCATGTACCCCAGCTGCGACAGCGTCGAATACGCAATCACACGTTTGATATCGTTCTGCACAACACCGACCAGGCCCATGAAGAAGGCCGTGATCGCACCGATCACCATCACCACCGAGAGTGCCGTGTCGGACAACTCGAACAGTGGCGACATGCGCGAGACCATGAAGATACCCGCCGTGACCATGGTCGCAGCATGGATCAATGCCGAGATCGGGGTCGGGCCTTCCATCGAATCGGGCAGCCATACGTGCAGCGGCACCTGCGCCGATTTGCCCATTGCGCCGACGAACAACAGGATGCAGATGACCGTCGGCACCGCCCAGACGTAACTGCCAAACAGCTGGATACTCTGGCCGCTCAACGACGGCGCCTTGGCGAAGACATCCGCATAGTCGAGGCTGCCGGTGTAGCTCAGGATCAGCGCGATGCCCAGCAGGAAGCCGAAATCACCGACCCGGTTGACCAGAAAAGCCTTGAGGTTGGCATAGATCGCAGTCGGACGCGTGTACCAGAAACCGATTAACAAATAGGAAACCAGTCCTACCGCCTCCCAGCCGAAGAACAGCTGCAGGAAGTTGTTGGACATGACCAGCATCAGCATCGAAAACGTGAACAGCGAGATGTAACTGAAGAAACGCTTGTAACCGGGATCGTCCTGCATGTAACCGATGGTATAGATATGCACCATCAGCGAGACGAACGTGACCACCGCGATCATCAGCGCAGTCAAGCGGTCGACCAGGAAACCGACCTGAAAACGGACGCCGTCAGCAATACCCCAGGTGTATATCGTGAGGTTCTCGGCAGCCTTGCCGCCGAAGGTCAACTGCCAAAGTACATAGAACGACAACACGCAGGATATGCCGACCCCGATGATGGTCAGCCAATGCGAAGCGGCGCGTGGCACGAATCGCATCAGCAAACCGACCACAAGTGCCGCCGCCAGCGGCGCCAGCACGATGACTAGAAAGATGGATTGCATCGTCTGGTCCATGTCAGCCCTTCAAGGTGTCCAGTTCTTCTACGTTGATACTCTGACGGTTACGGAACACCACCACCACGATGGCGAGTCCGATGGCGGCTTCCGCGGCCGCCACGGTCAGGATGAAGAACACAAATACCTGACCTGCCAGATCATTCAGATAATGCGAGAACGCAATGAAATTGAAATTGACCGCCAGCAGCATCAACTCGATGCACATCAACAGCAGAATCACGTTCTTGCGATTCAGGAAGATGCCCGCCACGCTGATCGCGAACAGCGTGCCGCTCAGCGCCAGGAAATCGAACAGGTTGATCATGGCTGAGCCCCCGGTTTCTTCTCGCTCGGCATCTTGACGATACGGATACGATTGCGTTTGGCGCTGACCTGCACCTGCTTGGCCGGATCCTGATGCCGGGTACCGGTACGGCGTCGCATGGTCAGGGCGATAGCTGCCACGATGCCGACCAGCAGGATGACCGCTGCCAGCTCGAACGGATAGGCATAGTTGGTATAGATGACATTACCGAGTTCGCGGGTGTTGCTGTAATCGGCGCCATGCACGGTGACATTTCCGAAAGTCACGCCCAGCTTCCTGGACCACATGACGTACCCGATCTCGGCGGCCATGACCAGTGCCACCAACAAGCCGATGGGCGCATAACGGGCAAAGCCCCGACGCAAGACCGCGGTATTGATGTCCAGCATCATCACCACGAACAGGAACAGCACCATCACCGCGCCGACATACACCAGCACCAGCACGATGCCGAGAAATTCCGCTTCCAGCAGCAGCCAGAGACCGGAACTGGTCATGAACGCCAGCACCAGATACAGCGCTGAATAGACCGGGTTGCGCGAGGTGATGACACCGAGCGCCGCTCCGATCAGCACCGCCGCCAGCACAATGAAGATGATCTGCTGCACCATATATATGTGTCCTCAGCGATACCGCGCATCGGCGGCACGGTCCGCCGCGATCTGGGCTTCGTACTTGTCGCCGATCGCCAGCAGTTTTTCCTTGGTCATGATCTGTTCACCGCGCTGCTCGAAATGGAATTCGGTGATGCTGGTTTCGACGATGGCATCCACCGGACAGGCTTCCTCGCAGAAACCGCAATAGATGCATTTGAACAAGTCGATGTCATAGCGTGTGGTACGGCGGGTTCCATCCTCGCGCATCTCCGAATCGATCGTGATGGCAAGTGCCGGACAGACCGCTTCACACAATTTGCAGGCGATGCAGCGTTCCTCGCCATTCGCATAGCGACGTTGAGCGTGCAGACCGCGGTAGCGCGGCGATTTCGGCGTCTGTTCTTCCGGATAGATGATCGTGGTCTTGGGTGTGAAGAAGATTTTCAACGTCAGCCCCAGACCCTGGAACAGTTCCACCAGCAACAAGCTCTTGATCCAACTGCGTACTCTGTTCATGTCTGCCTCACGCGAACCAGGGGCCGACCCGGTACAGGATCAGCACGCCTTCCACCATCAACCAGATGATGGTGATGGGAATGAATACTTTCCAACCCAGCCGCATGATCTGGTCATAGCGATAACGCGGGAACGTGGCCCGGAACCACAGGAAGCAGTACAGGAAGAATGCGGTCTTGACCGCAAACCAGACGATGCTGGAATGCGTGATGAACGAATCACCCAGCCCCTGGAACGGCGACAGCCAGCCACCCAGGAACATGGTCGCCGCGAGCGCCGACACCAGGATCATGTTGGCGTATTCGGCAAGAAAGAACGAAGCAAACGCGGTGCCCGAATATTCCACATGGAATCCGGCCACGATCTCGGATTCACCTTCCGCCACATCGAACGGCGCACGGTTGGTTTCTGCGACACCAGAGATGAAGTAAATGAAGAAGAGTGGCAACAGGGGCCACAAATACCAGTGCCAGATATTGCCGCTCTGCCCCAACACGATGTCGTTGAGATTCAGACTGCGGCTGGCCATCAACACGCCGACCAGCGCGAACCCCATGGCGATCTCGTAAGCCACCATCTGCGCTGCAGAACGCATCGCGCCGAGGAACGCATATTTGGAATTGGACGCCCAGCCGGACAGGATGATGCCGTACACGCCGAATGAGGTCAGTGCCAGTATATAAAGGAGTCCCGCGTTGATGTTCGCCAGCAGCATACCGTTATCGAATGGCACCACTGCCCAGGCCGCGAAGGCGGTGCCGATGGATATGATCGGTGCGATCAGGAACAGGAATTTGTTGGCCTTGGTCGGCAGCAACACTTCCTTGAGCACCAGCTTGAGCACATCGGCAAGCCACTGGAAAGTCCCGTGCATGCCGACCCGGTTGGGACCGAGGCGGCCCTGCATGTAACCGATGACCTTGCGCTCCAGCAGGGTCATGAACCCCACGGAAACGATCAATGGCACCATGATCACGATGATTCCGCCGACCGATTTCAGCACCAGCTGCCAGGCAGCCGGCAGTGCGGTCCAGTACACGACGAAGCTATGGAACATGGCTGACATCAGGCTTTCTCCAGCTCGATATCGGCATGACACGGACCGAAGCCGGCGGTCGCCGCAATGCCGGACGCCAGCCAGACTTCACCGGCATGCACGCCGTCGTCGACCTTGGCCGGCAACGTGATCCGTGTGCCGTTATGCCTGGCCGCAACATGATCGTTATCCGTCACGCCGAGTTTCTTCGCATCAGCGGGTGACAGCGCGACATAGCTCACATCCTGTGCATCACGCGTCTCTTGCAACGGATTCGAACGTCGCACCAATGCATCAACAGCATGGATCGGCATCTCGGCCACGCGCCGCAGTCCCTTGCCTGGCGCTTGCACCGTGATCTGACGGCTGCCGCGGAACTGGTTATCGGGCGCTGTCTTGCCAACCAGGGTTTTCAGCTCGTCGCGAACTTCCTCGGAAGAAACCTGATCGAATCCTTCCAGCCCGCTCAGATTGCCGAGCACGCGCAGTATCTTCCATGCCGGGCGCGATTCCGCGCGTGGTTTGGTCATGCCGGTGAAACTCTGCCAACGCCCTTCCGCATTGACAAAAGTGCCGGAGGTTTCACCAAACGTACAGGTTGGCAACAATACGCTCGCGTATTCACGCATCGCATCGGTGACGAACGGCGTGAGCATCACAACACCCTGCGCAGCCTTGAGTGCAGCGACTGCACCGGCGCTGTCCCAGCAGTCCAGTTCCGGCTCCAGTCCCATGAGCAGATAGGCTTTGCGCGGTCCAGCCAACATGCTGCGAGCATCCAGACCAGCCGGATCACTCTTGTTGCCACCCGGAAGACGATGCGGCAATGCGCCCGCGAGCGAGGCTCCGGCGCTGTTGGCGCCCTGACTCATATAACCAAGCGTGGCACCGACCGCATCAGCTAACGCTGCCGCCAGGGCACGGATATCCGCGTAGGCCGGATGTGACAAGGCCAGATGCCCAAGCAGGATCGTCTTGTGTTCGCCGCCGGCAAGCTTGGTCGCAATCTGTTCGTGCTCGGCGGTCGGTTTCTGTGCGGTAATCAGGGTCTTGAGGTGTGCAGGAACAGTCTTGCCGGTCGCTTTCAACACGGCCGCCAGATTCGCGACGATTTCCGCAGATGCCACGTTCAGGTACGCCGCCACCGGGAACAAAAGTTCATAACGACGCGGATTCAGGAACATCACCGCTCCGCCCTTCAAGGCGGCCTTGCGCAGGCGATGTGCCAGCATGGGCACTTCCTTGCGCACATTCGAGCCGACTATCAATGCGGCATCCAGTTTTTCGATATCTTCCAGGGACTGGCCAAGCCACGGGAACAGCGGTTCCTGCTCATCATCACGGAAATCCGCCTGATATACGCGCGTGTCGATGTTCTGGATGCCCAACCCGCGCGCGAATTTCTGCAGCAGGTAAAGTTCTTCGGTCGTGGAACTCGGTGAAGCCAATACCCCAGCATCGCCACCCGCGGCGCGTAAAGTGTTGACCACGGTCTCCAGCGCTGCTTCCCAACTCACTGTTCGCCAGCCGTTGTGCTCCTTGACCATCGGCTGCTGCAGCCGGTCACCGCTGGCAAGACCTGCATAACTGAACCGATCACGGTCCGAAATCCAGTTCTCGTTCACTGCGTCGTTGAGTCTCGGCACCACGCGCATGAGTTCGCCACGCAGCACGTGTCCATACAGATTCGAACCAACGCAGTCGTGCGGTGACACGGTTTCGGTCTGGGTCATCTCCCAGCCGCGGCCGTGCATCTTGAATGGCTTGGAGTTGAGCGCACCGACCGGACACAGATCGATCACATTACCTGACAACTCGTGATCCACACTGCGGCCGATGTAGGTACCGATGCGGGAATGTTCACCACGGCCGGTATCGCCGAGTTCCTGGATTCCGGCGATCTCCTGACCGAAGCGCACACAGCGAGTGCAGTAGATGCAGCGGGTCATGAAGGTGGAGATCAACGGACCGATGTTCTCGTCCTTGATGACACGTTTGTTTTCCGCGAAGCGCGCGATGTCGCGGCCATAACCCATCGACAGATCCTGCAACTCGCACTCTCCGCCCTGATCGCACACCGGACAATCCAGTGGGTGATTGATGAGCAGGAATTCCATGACCGCGCGTTGTGCGGCGATGGCTTTCACCGAGCGCGTGAATATCTTCATGCCTTCCGCGACCGGCGTGGCACAGGCCGGCAACGGCTTGGGTGCCTTCTCGGCTTCGATCAGACACATGCGGCAATTCGCGGCTACCGACAATTTCTCGTGATAGCAGAAACGCGGGATGTAAACACCCTCGCGATCCGCAGCCCGAATGATCATCTCACCCTTGCGCGCCTTGACCGGTTTGCCGTCGATTTCGATATTGACCAGTTCTTCCGTCATGTTCGTTTCGCTTTGAGCCGCGCGGTCAGGCTGCGTGCTGACGGGCGCCAGGACCCACCATGCAGCAACCGTGATCGATGTGATACTGGAATTCAGCGCGGAAATGTTTGATGAAACTCTGCACCGGCCATGCCGCGGCATCGCCGAATGCACAGATGGTATGACCTTCGATCCGTTTCGACACGTCTACCAGCATGTCCAGATCTTCCTGTCGACCCTGTCCGTGTTCGATGCGCGAGATCACGCGGTGCATCCAGCCGGTGCCTTCGCGGCACGGCGTGCACTGTCCGCAGGATTCCGAATAGAAGAACCGCGAAGCACGTTCCAGCATCCGCACCATGCAAGTGGTCTCGTCCATCACCACTACAGCACCAGAACCGAGCATGGTGCCGGCGTTGCGCAGGGAATCGAAATCCATGGTGCATTCAAGCATCGCTTCGGCTGGTAACACCGGGGCCGAAACGCCGCCGGGGATCACCGCCTTGAGTTTGCGGCCTTTCCAGACGCCGCCGGCCAGTTCCAGCAAATCCTTGAACGGCGTGCCCAGCGGGACTTCAAAATTGCCGGGCTTCTCCACATGACCGCTCACCGAAAATATCTTGGTGCCGCCGTTGTTCGGCTTGCCGAGGTCCGCGAACCACTTGCCGCCGTTGAAAATGATGCTGGGTGCAGAAGCGAAAGTCTCGGTGTTATTGACCGTAGTGGGCCGGCCGAAGGCGCCGAAGTTGGCCGGGAACGGCGGTTTGAAGCGTGGCCAGCCCTTTTTGCCTTCCAGCGAATCCAGCAGCGCCGTCTCTTCGCCACATATATAAGCGCCGGCACCGAGATGCGTATGGATGTCCACATCCACGCCCGCGCCGAGAATATTCTTGCCCAGGAAGCCGGCCTTGTAAGCTTCCTTGAGCGCCTGCTCGAAACGTTCGTAAGGCTCATCCATGAATTCGCCACGAATGTAGTTGTAACCGGTATTGCTGCGCATGGCGTAACAGGCGATCGCCATGCCTTCCACCAGCGCATGCGGATTGAAACGCAGGATATCGCGATCCTTGCAGGTGCCGGGTTCCGATTCGTCCGAATTGCAGACCACGTAACTCGGGCCGGTCGGATTCTTCGGCATGAAACTCCATTTGGTGCCGGTGGGAAATCCTGCGCCACCGCGGCCCCGCAAACCGGAGGCCTTGATCTCTTCTACTACCTGCTCGGGCGTCCACTTCTCCTTGAGAATCTTCTGCCACGCCTTGTAGCCATCGACCTTGAGATAGTTCTCCAGTGTCCAGGGCTTGGAAAATTCCAGGGTACGGAAACAGACCTGGTTCAGCGTGATGCTCACTTCAGGTCCTCCAGTATCTTGTCCACCTTCTCCGGCGTCAGGTGCTCGTGGAACTTGTGATCGCACATCATCATCGGACCGCCGGCGCAGGCCGCCAGGCATTCCTCCTCGCACTTGAGGTAGTAGCGGCCGTCGGGCGTGCTCTCACCGGTCTTCACGCCGAGCTTCTTTTCGATGTGCGCGACGATCTCGTCTGCGCCGCGCAACATGCAGGAGATATTGGTGCAGACCGAGATGCTGTGACGGCCGACCGGTTTGGTCTCGAACATCGAATAGAAGGTGGCAACCTCATAGACCTTGATCGGTTCAAGCTGCAAGTAAGCGGCGACTGCGTCCATGAGTTCAACGGTCAGATAACCGTCGTTCTCATGCTGAACTTCGCGCAGCGCGGTAAATATCGCAGAACGCTGCCGGCCTTCCGGGTATTTCCTGATCGCTTCGTCGATGAGCTGCAAGGTGTGTTTAGATAACTGTGTCTTGTCAGATGTCTTTTCCATCAGCGATCCACCTCACCGAACACGATATCCTGGGTACCGATGACAGCCACCAGATCGGCCAACATGTGCCCGCGCACCATCTCGTCGAGCGCCGCGAGATGGGCGAAACCCGCAGCACGTATCTTCACCCGAAACGGCTTGTTGGCGCCGTCCGAGATCATGTAGATACCAAACTCGCCCTTGGGATGTTCCACCGTGGCATACGCTTCGCCCGCCGGGACACAATAACCTTCGGTCATGTATTTGAAATGATGGATCAGCGATTCCATATCGGATTTCATCTGTTCGCGACGTGGCGGCGTGACTTTGTGATCGTCGAGCCAGACCGGACCGGGGTTGGCACGCAACCAGTCCACACATTGCTTCACGATGCGATTCGATTGCCGCATCTCTTCGATGCGCACCAGGTAGCGGTCGTAGCAATCGCCGTTAATACCGACCGGGATGTCGAAATCCATGCGGTCATACACGTCGTAAGGCTGTTTCTTGCGCAGATCCCATTCGATGCCGGAACCGCGCAACATCGGTCCGCTGAACCCGAGCTGCATGGCGCGTTCCGGACTCACCACGGCGATACCCACCGTGCGCTGCTTCCAGATGCGGTTGTCGGTAAGGAGCGTCTCGTATTCGTCCACGCATTTCGGGAAGCGGCGGGTGAAATCCTCGATGAAATCCAGCAACGAGCCGTCGCGCGCACCGTTCAGTCGCCGCATGTCACGCTTGCTGCGGAACTTCGATTCCTGATATTGCGGCATGCGTGCCGGCAGGTCGCGGTACACGCCACCCGGCCGGTAATAGGTCGCGTGCAAACGCGCGCCAGACACCGCTTCGTACATATCCATGATGTCCTCACGCTCGCGGAAGCAGTAGAGGAACACCGTCATGGCACCGATATCGAGTCCGTGCGCACCCAGCCATAACAGATGGTTGGTGATACGCGTCAGTTCGTCGTACATCACGCGGATGTACTGGGCACGCAACGGCGGTTCGATACCGAGCAGTTTCTCGATCGCCATCACATAGGCGTGCTCGTTGCACATCATCGACACGTAATCGAGCCGGTCCATGTAGCCGATGCTCTGGTTGAACGGCTTGCTCTCAGCCAGCTTCTCGGTAGCCCGATGCAACAGGCCGATATGCGGATCGGCCTTGGTGATGACTTCGCCGTCCATTTCCAGCACCAGGCGCAACACACCATGCGCGGCAGGATGCTGCGGGCCGAAGTTCATCGTGAAATTCTGGATCTCAGGCATGCTTCGATGCCTCCTTGAACGCTTCCTCGTAGCGGGCATCTTCGCGGATCACGCGCGGCACCAGCACTCGCGGTTCGATGCTGACCGGTTGGTACACGACGCGTTTCTTCTCCGGGTCGTAGTGCACTTCGGCGTTTCCCGACAACGGAAAATCCTTGCGGAACGGATGTCCGACAAAACCGTAATCGGTAAGGATGCGGCGCATGTCGGGGTGACCATTGAACAACACGCCATACAGATCGAAGGCTTCGCGCTCGAACCAGTTCGCGGAAGCCCATATCTCGACCAGCGAATCGAGCATCGGTGGTTCGCTGTCGCCACAGAAGACGCGCAAGCGCAAGCGCTGATTCAGGGAAAGAGACAAAAGATGGTACGTGACGGCGAAGCGCCGTTGTGGGCGTTTATCTGCTTCCAGATCCAGACGCTCGGCACCGCGACTGAATCCGGTGCGGGTCGCATTGCGGGTCTGCCATTCGGCTTCGCCATAACCGAGGTAATCCACCCCGCAGACATCCATCAACTGTTCGAAACGAAATGCCGGTTCATCGCGCAACGCACGACATACTTCCAGCAACTGCCCAGCCGGCACCTCATAGCCCAGCTCATCACAACTGGATGCGACGCGTATCAAAGCGCTGCCGAAGTGCGCTTCAACCTGTCCGGCGAGTTTGTCGGTCGTTTCACTCATCGGGTTAACCCTTTCAACGCGCGATCGTATTGGTACGCCGGATCTTCTTCTGCAACTGGATGATTCCGTACAGAAGCTGTTCGGCACTGGGCGGACAACCCGGGACATAGACATCGACGGGCACGATACGGTCGCAGCCGCGCACCACGGAATAGGAGTAATGATAGTAACCGCCGCCATTCGCGCAGGATCCCATCGAGATCACCCAGCGCGGCTCGGCCATCTGGTCATACACTTTGCGCAATGCCGGCGCCATCTTGTTTACCAGCGTGCCCGCGACGATCATCACATCGGATTGGCGCGGACTGGGACGGAAGATCACCCCGAAGCGGTCCAGGTCATAGCGCGCGGCACCCGCGTGCATCATCTCGACGGCGCAGCAGGCCAGTCCGAATGTCATCGGCCACAGCGAGCCCGTGCGCGCCCAATTGACCACGGCATCGACACTGGTGGTCACGAAACCCTTCTCGGAGACGGCACCTACTCCCATTCAAGCGCTCCCTTCTTCCATTCGTAGATGAATCCCACCACCAGAATGCCCAGGAAGATCGCCATCGCGAAGAATCCAAACAGGCCGATACCGTGCAGCGAGATCGCCCAGGGAAACAGAAACGCAATCTCCAGATCGAAGATGATGAAGAGGATTGCGACCAGGTAATAGCGCACATCGAATTTCATGCGGGTATCTTCGAAAGGTTCGAAACCGCATTCATATGCCGACAGTTTTTCGCTGTCCGGACGACGGGTGCCCAGCAGCCAGCTGACCACGAAACCGGCGCCGACCAGTACGCAACCAAACAGGGAGCCGAGGATCAGGAACAGGAGGATGGGGACGTAATTAGCGAGCATGCTCTCCTTCCCGTGAAAATGACGTTGTTTGCACCCTTGTCGCCGCGGCCGACAGGCTGAGGATGCAGGATTACTGGTGCCGACGGGGAGACTCGAACTCCCACGGTTTTACCCACTACCACCTCAAGGTAGCGTGTCTACCAATTCCACCACGTCGGCAGTGCTTCGACTGCCGGATCCGCATGGCCCGGCGGCAAAGACAATCAATTTTAACGTATGCGACCGATAAAAAGCGACGTATGCAGCTACGCCGCCAGCGCGCTAGTGACCTGGATTACTCTTGGGCGGCGGCGCTTTCGGTTTATCGGCCGGTGCTGGTGCCGGAGTACCCGCAGCCGGTTTTGCAGGGACAGCGGTTTGCTGTTGTGCTGCAGCCTGTTCCACGATGCTCTTCGGCGCCTCGGTACCGTGATGTGACAGGTAAGCCATCGCCAGCGCGAGAATGAAAAACAGGGTCGCAAGCACACCAGTGCTGCGGCTCAGGAAATTGGCCGAACCGGCGGCACCGAATACCGTGCCGGATGCCCCGCTGCCGAAGGCCGCACCGGCATCAGCGCCTTTGCCCTGTTGCAGCAGGATGAGCACGATCAACGCCACGGCGACGAAGACCAGGATGATTTCAAGAATGGTGTACAACATAAAGGCTCGAAACTCTCAATTTTGGAAACCTGAATCAGGCAGCTGCTTTGCAGATGGCCAGAAAATCGGCTGCATCCAGGGACGCGCCACCCACCAGACCACCGTCGATATCTGGCATCCGGAACAGCTCCTTCGCATTGGATGCCTTGACGCTGCCACCGTATAGAAGCTGCAGCAAGTCGCCTATTTTAACATCTTCGGCCCGCACCGTGCTGCGGATAAATGCATGCACATCCTGGGCCTGATCCGGGCTGGCCGTACGGCCGGTGCCGATGGCCCATACCGGTTCATAGGCCACCACCGCACGTCCGAAAGCCGCGGGGCCCGCTGCCTCCAGTACTGCCTTGAGCTGGGTCCCGACTACCGCATGCGTCTCGCCGGCTTCACGCTGCGCCAGGGTCTCGCCCACGCACAGGATCGGTATCAGTCCGGCGCGCTGCACCGCCATGAACTTGCGTACCACGACCGGATCGGTCTCGCCATACAGACTGCGTCGTTCGGAATGTCCCACAATCACATATCGGCAATCGAAATCGCACAACATCGGGCCGGATACTTCGCCGGTATAGGCACCGTTATCTTCCGCGCACAGATTCTGGGCACCCAACATCAGCGGGCTGCCTTTGAGCAATCGCGAGACATCGGCGAGATGCACGAACGGTGGACATAAAAGGACACCGGTCTCAGGCGTCACATCCAGTCCATTCAGTATCCCTTCTACCAGGCTTGCCGCGGTTTCGCGCGAGCCATTCATCTTCCAGTTACCGGCCACCAGGAACGGACGCATGGTTCAATCCCCTGTCTGAAGGCGCGCAAGGATACTGGCGCACCCCTCGCAAAGCAAATCACGCCCCCGCAGCGACGCGCACCGCATCGGCAATCCTGTCAGCCAGGTGTTGTGTCTCCGCCGCCTGCTCGCCTTCGACCATGACTCGCACCACCGGTTCGGTGCCGGAAGCACGCAACAGCACACGGCCGCGGGAACCAAGTTGCTGCTCGACGCTCTGCACGGCGGTGCGGATAATTTCGGCATCCAGATCCACGCGCGTCGGCGTTTTTACATTCACCAGCGTCTGCGGATACTTGCGCATACCGGTTTTCATGTCGGCGAGATCACGGCCCGCCGCCGCCAATGCCTCCAGCACCTGCAAGGCCGATATGATCCCGTCACCGGTGGTGGTGCGATCGAGACAAACGATATGACCGGAATTCTCGCCTCCCAGTATCCCGTTTTCCTGCTCCAGCATCGCCATCACGAAACGGTCGCCGACCCTGGCACGACGGAAAGCAATCTTCTGTTCGGTCAAGGTCTGTTCAAGACCCAGGTTACTCATCAAGGTGCCCACTACCGGCCCCTTGAGCGTGCCCAGTGCGTGACGGCGCATGGCAATGAGATAAAGCAGTTCATCGCCATCGACCAGTTCGCCGCGGTGATCCACCATCAGCAGACGATCGCCGTCGCCGTCAAACGCGATACCGAGCTGTGCGCCGGTCTCGAGTACTTTCCGGCACAGGTTTTCCGGATGCGTGGACCCGCAATCCCGGTTGATGTTCATGCCATCGGGCTCGACACCGAGACCGACCACGCTTGCACCAAAATCGCTGAACACGCCCGGCGCGATACGATAAGTGGCACCGTTAGCGCAATCCAGTACGATCTTCATACCGGACAGATTCAACCCCAATGGAACCGAGGCCTTGCAGAACTCCATGTAACGTCCCGCGGCATCTTCGACGCGACGTGCCGCACCCAACTTTGCAGAATCCACCGTGGAGAATGGACGTTCCAGCTCCTGCTCGATCGCGAGCTCAACATCATCGGAAAGTTTGCGGCCTTCAGCAGAGAAGAACTTGATGCCGTTGTCGTAATAGGGATTGTGCGAAGCGCTGATCACGACACCGGCCTGGGCACGAAAACTGCGTGTCAGGTACGCAATGGCAGGCGTCGGCATCGGGCCCAGCAGGCGCAGGTTGACACCTGCTGCGGAAAACCCCGCTTCCAGGGCAGCCTCGAACATGTAGCCCGAGATCCGGGTGTCCTTGCCGATCAGAACTGTACCGCCGCTTTCCGGCGCCAGTACCCGGCCCGCCGCGCGCCCCAACCGCAGCATGAACTCGGCGTTCATCTGCGTATCGCCGACACGACCGCGAATACCATCGGTGCCAAAGAATTTACGGCTCATGCGTACCTGCCCGGGATGATCAAGGAGCGATTCTAGCAGCAGTTACCACTTTAAGTGCCTCGACCGTGGGCCCTACATCGTGGCAGCGCACGATATGGGCACCATTCAGTGCGGCAATAGCGGCGGCGGCGATACTGCCATACAGGCGTTGCCCGACCGGCGCGCCACCCAATAATGTACCCAACATGGATTTGCGTGACAGCCCCACCAGCAATGGCTGGCCCAGGGTCGCAAACCCGGACAGATGTCTTAACAAGGTCAGATTGTGTTCCAGGTTCTTGCCGAAACCGAAGCCGGGATCAATCAGCACCGATTGTTGCGGAATACCCGCGGCGACGCATGCTTGCACGCGTTGTTGCAGGAACAGTTTCACTTCTGCAACCACATCCCGATATTCCGGGTGTTGTTGCATGCTGCGTGGCTCGCCCTGCATGTGCATGACGCATACCGGTACATCGCATTCATGCACCGCCTGCAACGCATCAGGCAGCCTGAATGCGTACACGTCATTGATCATGCCAGCACCGGCAGCGACAGCTGCGCGCATCACTTCCGGTTTGCTGGTATCCACGGAGATGGGCACCGGGACTTCGGCTGCCAGGCGTTCGACCAGCGGGATTACCCGATCGAGTTCCTGTTGTACGCTGATCGCCGCTGCACCAGGCCGGGTGGATTCGCCGCCGATATCCAGCAAGTCTGCTCCCTGCTCCACCATCTCGTGCGCATGCTGCAGCGCAGCGTCCAGATCAGTGAATGCTCCGCCATCCGAGAACGAATCCGGGGTGCGATTAAGTATCCCCATCACCCTGGGTTGGGACAAATCCAGCACATGTTTGCGGAATTTCAACTGCATCTGCCTGGACTCAGTTCCAGCAAAGAAAAGCCGGCGCAAGCGCCGGCTTTATATATAGTATGCCGCTTCATTTAATGCTGGCTGGCCGGTCCGCCAATCTTGGCATCCGTCACGCCTTCTACAGTCGTCCCGCGGGCAGCCTCAGTCTTGCCGCTATGCCCGTCATCGTCCCAGCCCTTGGGCGGACCGGGTTGCTTGCCATTCATGATGTCGTTGATCTGTTCGGCATCGATGGTCTCGTATTTCATCAGTGCCTCAGCCATGGTGTGCAGCTTCTGGACATTGTCCTGCAGCAACTTCCTGGCCCGCGCATAGTTGCGATCAATCATCGCTCGCACTTCCTCGTCGATAATTCGCTGAGTATCGCCGGATATCTGCTTGTGTTTGGTCACTGAATGACCGAGGAACACTTCGCCTTCGTCCTCATCGTAGGACAACGGCCCGAGTTTTTCCGATAGTCCCCACTTGGTGACCATGTTGCGCGCGATGTGCGTGGCGCGTTCGATGTCGTTGGACGCACCGGTGGTGACACATTCGGCACCGAAGATCAGCTCCTCGGCGATGCGTCCACCGAACAGGCTCGATAACTGGCTCTCAAGCCGCCGTTTGCTGTAACTGTAACGATCGTCTTCCGGCAGAAACATGGTCACGCCCAGGGCACGGCCACGCGGAATGATGCTGACCTTGTAGACCGGATCGTGATCCGGCACCAGCCGGCCAACGATAGCGTGACCCGATTCGTGGAATGCCGTGAGTTTCTTTTCGTCCTCACTCATCACCATCGAGCGGCGTTCGGCGCCCATCATGATCTTGTCCTTGGCGTGCTCGAACTCGTCCATGCCGACCGTGCGCTTGTTGGCACGGGCCGCGAACAAAGCCGCTTCATTGACCAGATTCGCGAGATCGGCGCCGGAGAAACCCGGCGTACCGCGCGCGATGATGGCGGGTTTCACGTCATCCGCAATCGGGACTTTGCGCATGTGCACCTTGATGATCTGTTCACGGCCGCGCACATCGGGCAGCGGCACCACCACCTGACGATCGAAGCGACCCGGACGCAGTAACGCCGGATCGAGTACGTCGGGACGGTTGGTGGCGGCGATGATGATCACACCTTCGCTGCCTTCGAACCCGTCCATCTCGACCAGTAACTGGTTCAGGGTCTGTTCGCGTTCATCATGTCCGCCGCCCAGGCCCGCGCCACGATGCCGGCCGACGGCATCGATCTCATCGATGAAGATGATGCACGGCGCATGTTTCTTGGCCTGCTCGAACATGTCGCGCACGCGCGAGGCACCGACACCGACGAACATCTCGACGAAATCCGAACCCGAGATGCTGAAGAACGGCACCTTGGCTTCACCGGCGATGGCTTTCGCCAGCAAGGTTTTGCCAGTACCGGGAGAACCCACCATCAACACGCCACGCGGGATGCGTCCGCCGAGTTTCTGGAACTTGCCCGGATCACGCAGGAACTCTACCAATTCCGCGACTTCCTCCTTGGCTTCCTCAACGCCCGCGACATCCGCGAACGTGACCTTGACCTGATCCTCGCCCAGCATGCGCGCCTTGCTTTTGCCGAACGACATGGCGCCACGCCCGGCTCCGCCACCCTGCATCTGTCGCATGATGTAGAACCAGAACACCACCAGCAGCACGATCGGGCCAAAGGAGAACAAGGCCTGCCATATCCACGACGGTTGTTCCGGCGGCTTGGCTTCGATGGTGACGTTGGTATCGCTCTTGCGCAGATCGGCAAGCAGCGGATTGAAATCCGTGACCGGGCTGTAGGTCTCGAAGTCGCTGCCATTGATGCAGCAACCGGACAGGCTGCGGCCATCGAAAGTGACTTTCTTCACCCCGCCGTTATCCACCGCACTCAGGAATTCCGAATAGGCAACGTGATGCGTCTTGGAACTGCTGGACGTGAAACTGTTGAACACCAACAGCAACACCACTGCGATCAACAGCCAGATAAAAAGTGTTTTGACGATATCGTTCAAAGCTGGATTCCTCATCGGCCATGAGCCCGGCGCTCTGGCCTGAAAATGCTGTTCTGACGTTACTACACCCGGGGAAACTTCGCCAATAAATACACTTCCCGGCTACGCGCCCGGGAAGACTTGGGCTTGCGGGTGATCACTGTGGTAAACCCTGCCCGCAGGTTTTTCATGAAGTCCGGGAAGCCCACGCCCTGGAACACCTTGACCAGAAACATGCCTTCCGGCCCCAGCACCCGTTGGGCAAAATCCAGGGCCAGTTCGGCCAGATACATGGCCCGGGGCTGGTCTATGGCCTCATCGCCACTGATATTGGGGGCCATATCCGACAAAACAAGGTTCACCCGCTGCTCATCGAGCCGCGCCATCAGCTGCTCGAATACCGCCTCATCGGTAAAATCACCCTGCACGAAGTCCACGCCTGGCAGCGGCTCCATGGGCAGGATGTCGGATGCCAGCAAGGTGCCCCGCCCTTTCATCACTTTTGCCGCGAACTGGCTCCACCCGCCGGGGGCAGCCCCCAAATCGATGACCTGCATCCCGGGTTTCAGGATGTGGTCCCTGGCCTGGATCTCTTCCAGTTTGAAGACTGCCCGGGAACGCCAGCCCTCAGCTTGCGCACGCTTCACGTACTCGTCGGAGAAATGTTCCGCGAGCCATCGGGCGCTGCTTTTTGTACGACGGGGCATGGCAGATGTATCCAAACTGTTAAAATGACTGCCGATTCAAATCTCGACGGCCCATGAAATCACTCACCGAAAAACAGAAACTGCATCTGCGGGCGCTGGCGCATCACAAGCAACCCGTGGTCCGTACCGGCAACGCGGGGCTGACCGCCAACGTGCTGATGGAAATAAACAACGCGCTCACCGCGCACGAACTGGTCAAAGTCAAACTCGTGGCCGATGACCGGGCCGCGCGTCTCGCCATGATCGATGCCATCTGCACCGAGACCAAATCCGTGTGTGTGCAACAGATCGGTCACGTCGCGAGCTTCTACCGCCGCCATCCGGACAAACCGAAAATCACCTTGCCGTAGATGGTCCGGTGTTATCGCTGAGCACCAGCCACAGGGCCAGTGCGCACAACAGTAAATAAGCCACCGATGCGACACCGTGCGCCCAGGCAAACGCGCTGCTTGATCCGCCACCCATCAGCCGCAACCGGTCCAACCAGGGATCGATCACCAGCAGGCTGACCGTTGTCAGAACCAGCATGATACAGACCAGCCGCGCCGCGCTATCGGCGAGCCAACGGCCGGACGTCATGCGTATCAGTATCACCAGTAGCAGACCGCAGCCGAGCCCGAGATATTCCACGCCCGTGAACAATCGCCGGGCGGCATCGCCGGCGAGTTCACGATTTGGCAGACTGGTGAACAACAAAGGCGCGGCCAGAAAACCCACACTCCAGAGCGAACCCGCCCACGCGGTTACAACCACTCGCCGCAGCGCCCGGCTGACCGGCAACTTATTCGTAACGCACCTCGATGACCTCGAACTGGCGTTCACCGGCAGGCGTCTTCACCACTGCGACATCGCCTTCCTGTTTGCCGATCAGGGCCCGCGCAATCGGTGAATTCACCGAAATCCGGTTCTGCTTGATGTCGGCCTCATCCTCACCGACGATCTGGTAGGTCACTTCGTTACCGTTCTCTTCATCGGACAACACCACGGTGGCACCGAACACCACCTTGCCGCCCGCGTTAAGCTGGGTGACATCAATGATCTCGGCGTTCGAGAGCTTGAACTCGATCTCCTGGATTCGGCCTTCCGCGAAACTCTGCTGTTCACGCGCGGCGTGATACTCGGCGTTCTCACTCAGATCGCCATGCGCACGCGCTTCCGCGATCGCCTGAATGATGCGCGGCCGATCCACCGTCTTCAGGCGTTTGAGTTCTTCGCGCAGACGCTCCGCACCACGTATTGTCAATGGCGTCTTGGTCATCCAGTCAACTCCCGATGCAGATCCTGCAGCTTGTTGACGCCGGCAGAATCGATGTAATCCAGTGCCAGCACGGTAGCTTTGGCCGCCGCGATGGTCGTGTAATAGGTGATCTTGTGAGACACGGCTTCCCGACGAATCGAATAGGATTCCAGGATCGCCTGTTTGCCTTCGGTGGTATTGACGATGAGGGTAACCTCGTCGTTCTTGATTATATCCACCACATGCGGCCGCCCCTCGCGCACCTTATTGATATGTTCGCAGGATATGCCGGCCGCTTCCAGTGCCGCGGCGGTACCGTGGGTCGCGACGATGCCGAACCCGCGCTGGACCAAGGCTCTCGCGAGGTCAACCGCAGCACGTTTGTCACGCTCCCGCACCGAGATCAGGGCCTTGCCGCCGGTTGGAATCACGATTCCGGAAGCGAACTGGGCTTTGGCGTAGGCTTCGCCGAAGCTGCGCCCGGTGCCCATGACTTCGCCAGTGGAACGCATCTCGGGGCCGAGGATCGGGTCCACGCCACGGAACTTGATGAACGGGAATACCGACTCCTTGACCGAGAAATACTTCGGCACCGGAATCGAAGTCACTCCCTGCTTCGCCAGGCTCCGCCCCGCCATGCAGCGCGCCGCAATCTTGGCCAGCGGTTGTCCCACTGCCTTGGAAACGAACGGCACCGTGCGCGAGGCACGCGGATTCACCTCCAATATATATAGTTTGCCGTCCTGAATCGCGAACTGGGTATTCATCAGACCGACCACCTTCAGCGCGCGTGCCAGCTTGGTGACGGTCTCGCGGATCTGCCGCTGCATGTCCTGGCTGAGGCTGTTGGGTGGCAACGAACAACTGGAATCGCCGGAGTGCACTCCGGCTTCCTCGACGTGCTCCATGATGCCGGCCACCAGCACATCTTTGCCATCCGACAACGTATCCACGTCCACTTCGACAGCTTCCTCCAGGAACCGGTCCATCAATACCGGCGAGGAGTTGGAAACCTTGACGGCGTTGCGGATGTAGCCGACCAGATCTTCCCGGTTGAATACCACTTCCATGGCACGCCCGCCCAGCACATAAGACGGCCGCACCATCAACGGGAAACCGACTTCTTCGGCGAGTTTCACCGCTTCCTGTTCGTTGCGCGCACTGCGCGCCGGTGGTTGCAGCAGATTCAACGAATCGACCAGCTTGGTGAAGCGCTCGCGATCCTCGGCCAAGTCGATCGAATCCGGGCTGGTGCCGATGATAGGAGCGCCGGCCGCTTCCAGTGCGCGCGCCAGTTTCAGCGGCGTCTGTCCGCCAAATTGCACGATGACACCTTTCGGTTTCTCGATATCGATGATCTCCATCACGTCTTCGAACGTCAGTGGTTCGAAATACAAACGATCGGAGGTATCGTAATCGGTCGACACTGTCTCGGGATTACAATTGACCATGATGGTCTCGTAACCGTCCTCGCGCAGTGCCAGTGCGGCATGCACGCAGCAGTAATCGAACTCGATGCCCTGTCCGATGCGATTGGGCCCGCCGCCAAGGATCATGATCTTGTCGCGCGCAGTCGGCTCGGCTTCACATTCCTCTTCATAGGTCGAATACAGATACGCGGTAGTGGAGGCGAATTCCGCCGCACATGAATCCACGCGCTTGAATACCGGCCGCACGCCGTGGCGGATACGTGAGGCGCGAATCTCGCTCTCGTCGACTTTGAGCAGACTGGCAATGCGGCTGTCCGCAAAACCCTTGCGTTTCAAATTCCGCAGACGTGTTGCATCAAGCGCTCCAACCCCACCGGCAACGATCAGACGCTCTTCGGCAACCAGATCCTCGATCTGGACCAGGAACCACGGATCGATGCGGGTAAGTGTGCCAATCTCCTCGCGAGTCAAACCACCGCGGAAGGCGTCCGCTACATACCATAGGCGATCCGGTCCCGGCAGGCGCAATTCCAGACGCAACGCATCCATCGCACCGGGCGCGGAGAAATCCATCAGTTTTTCATTCAGTCCATCGTTGCCGGTCTCGAGACCACGCAAGGCTTTCTGCAGGGATTCCTGAAATGTACGGCCCATGGCCATGACTTCGCCGACCGACTTCATCTGGGTAGTGAGACGCTGTTCGGCCTGCGGAAATTTCTCGAACGTGAAACGCGGTATCTTTGTCACCACGTAATCAATGGTCGGCTCGAACGAAGCCGGTGTGGCACCGCCGGTGATCTCGTTCTTGAGTTCATCCAGGGTGTAACCGATAGCAAGTTTCGCGGCGACCTTGGCGATAGGGAAACCGGTCGCCTTGGAAGCCAGCGCCGACGATCGCGAGACACGTGGATTCATCTCGATGATCAGCATTCTGCCGTCGTCCGGATTGATGGCGAACTGCACGTTGGAGCCACCGGTCTCCACGCCGATTTCGCGCAGCACCGCGATCGCTGCGCTGCGCATGCGTTGGTATTCCTTGTCGGTCAGCGTGAGGGCAGGGGCGACGGTGATCGAATCTCCGGTATGCACACCCATCGGATCGACGTTTTCGATGGAACATACGATGATGGCGTTGTCCGCGCGATCGCGCACGACTTCCATCTCGTATTCCTTCCAGCCGAGGACGGATTCCTCGATCAGCACCTCATTCGTGGGCGATGCATCAAGGCCCTGTTCGACGATCTCGAAGAATTCTTCGCGGTTGTAGGCGATACCGCCGCCGGTGCCGCCGAGCGTGAAAGAGGGGCGAACGACCGCAGGCAGGCCAACTTCCTCGAGCGTCTGCAATGCATGCGCGAACGCCTCCGGCGAAAGCTCCATGACGGGGTTGTTTTCTCCGTCGTAAAGGAAGTTTCCGCGCGCGTCCTTCTTGTGGCGAAGATAACCTTTCAACGTCTGCCCGCGCGGCACGGCGAGACCGATGCGCATCATCGCGCGCCGGAACAGTTCGCGATCCTCCGCCTTGTCGATCGCTTCGGCGCTGGCGCCGATCAGCTCCACGGCGAATTTCTCCAGCACACCACGCTTGCGCAGCGACAGCGCCGTGTTCAGCGCCGTCTGTCCGCCCATGGTGGGCAGGAGCGCGAAGACGCGGCCCGCAGGAACATTCGGCCGCTCGCGCAGGATGATCTTTTCGACGAATTCCGGCGTGATCGGCTCGATATAGGTGGCGTCCGCGAGTTGCGGATCGGTCATGATAGTGGCCGGATTGGAATTGACCAGGACGACGCGGTAGCCCTCCGCGCGCAAGGCCTTGCACGCCTGCGCGCCCGAATAATCGAACTCGCACGCCTGTCCGATCACGATCGGCCCCGCGCCGATGATGCAGATGGATTTTATGTCAGTTCGTTTGGGCATGGATTAATCGTCGCTATCTAAAAACAGGTCGCCGTTTTCCGGCTCTTCCGCCACGGATCCGGCCCGTTTTGTGG
>JBOIBL010000076.1:0-23623 GCA_050739495.1 Gammaproteobacteria bacterium
GTACATTGGATCCGGCACCGTCGGATCCGCCGAGATAAACCGCCCGATCTGCGGGTCGTACACCCGCCCGTTCATGTGCACGAGGCCGACGTTGTCGAGCTGCTCCTGATCGGTGAAACCGCGGTCAGTGGTGCTCTTTAGTCCGGCAATGTCGGTTGGCGTCAGATCGTTAGTCCAGTTGGCCGGATCGCGCCGCTGCCCGAATGCATCGAAGCTCATCCGCTGGACGACGGCGCCGGTGTCGTCGGTGATGGCATCCACGCTGCCCAGATGATCGTAGTGCAGATAGCTCGTCGTGGCGTTACCGCTTTGGTCCAGCGTATGCACGGCAATGACCTGCCCACCCGCAACGATGTTGTGCCGGTACTGGATCGAGGTACCGTTGGAAACGACTTCATACAGTCCCCCGATGTAGGTGGTCACCGTGCCGTCGGCCTGGGTCTGCTGATAGCGCTGGTGATCCGGGCCGTAGGCAAAGCTGCTGCTGCCATTCGGACCGGTGATCTGGGTCGGCAGGTTATCCACGCTCCAGCTGAGAGTCCGGCTATTGCCGGACGTCATATTCCCATCGGCATCGTACTGATAGGTACCCGGCAGGCCCGCAATGCTTTGCACCGCATGCGGATGGTTGGGATCGTAGGTGTAGTCCGTGCTGCCGGGGCTGCACGCATGCCCCACCACATCCGACTTGCAGGTGATATTGCCGATGTCATCGTAGCTGAGGCTTAACGTGGGACCAGTTCCGGCCGGATTAGTTACGGTCGAACTCATCAGCCGATTGAGAGAATCGTAGTGAATTGTTTCACTCAGCGTTTGGTTCGCATCCTGACGTTGAGCCAGATTTCCGTAGCCGTCCCATGTATAAACCAGATTCTGGACATTGGTCGCCTGATCGATGCCACTCGAAATGCCGGTTGGGGCTCCGGTTGCGGCATCGTAACTGCTCACCGTGCTGACGCCATTGCCGTCGCTAAAAGCTAGCAGATGCCCCCAGGCATCGACCGGCGCAATGCCGTCGTCGGTATCCGCCTGCCAGTAAATGAAACCGGTATCGGCATTTGCGACTGCTTCCAGACCGCCACTGGTATCGTCATACACATACTGCACCGTGAACCGATACGGCGTGCTGGTAACCGGTTCAATGCGTGCGTCGGCATATGCAAGGTACGCCGGAGGTGCATAGCGTGGACCATTGGGATTAGCGCGTTCCTGTGCAGATTGCCATTCAGCCCACGCAGCCCGTTCATTGGCTGATACCGACGGCGTCAAGCTCGCAAAACGGGCTTCAGCACGGCGATTGGCCGCAACCTGCATGGCTGCTTCACTCGGCTGCTGCAGGGTATGACCGAGAAGCCGCTGGCGCGTCTGCTGTAGTGCCAACAACGCCCGATTCGCCATTAAAGTAATTGCTTGCAGATGGGGCAACGGGAGAGCCGGTAATGACGCAAAAGTCGTCACCCGGTAACCCGCAACTTGACCGACATATCGCTCTGGAACAGCCGGTGGTCTCACGAATGCATTCAATGCAAGTTGGGTTTGCGGGATTGGCCGCGTGAGCATCAGATCGGGCAGCGGTACTATCCGCGTTTTGTCTATCGCCGGTATCAATGACACCGGCTCCAAATCATGGCGTATCCAGGCAACCTGGTCCGGGTCGGGCATTACGAAACACGCAACCTTGCCGCAGCCTCCACAGCTTGCACCACAGCCTCCACCGCCACCTCCACCAGTGACGCTGTAGGTCACATTGATTTTGTTGCTCGCCCCGCTACAGCCGGCCTGATTACAGCTCTCGACGTAATAGCTGGCTCCGGCTTTGGTCAAGGCAATCGTATCTGTGTAGCCTGTCGCGCTGCCGCTGTAGATTACCGTTGCACTGGTCCAGTTACCGGTAGTCTTGGTTTGATACGCGCCGTAGAGTTTAAAACTGGTCGTGGTACTGGGCACACTCCATTGCAATCCAATCGAACCATTCATGGTGATGGAAGGCCCACTCAAGCTTGGTGCAGCCGGCTTTGCCAGATACCAGACCCGCACCGTCCCGCTGGCTATCGTCCAGTCACTGCATACGCTCCCGTAACAGGCCTCGACTTCAACGTGATAGGTTCCCGCGGTGACCTTGTTCGCGCTGTACGTACACGAGGTCGTGCTTGAACCGCACGCATCGCTCCCGCCGTGCCAGATATACGTTCCCGTCTCTGTTTCGTAAGTGCCGAGTCTGACAGCGTAGCGTGTCACCGAGATGCCGCCCGCGTTTTCGCTAAAACTTATCTTGAACGAACCATTCCACGCCGATTGAGTAGGAACAGAAATACCGGTCGGTGCCGGCGGCGCGATGACCGTGGCATAGCCTGCGCTGACGCGGGCATCGGGATCCGTGCAGGCGGTTCCGCCGGTTGCGTAATCAGTGGTACAGGCCTTGATTTTATATGCATAGGTGCCGTTGGTGGTCCCGCCCGCATTGGCCCAAAGCGTGTTACCGCCGTTTGGATTGCCGCTGCCTGAGTAGACCAAGGTCCAATCGCCGCCGTTGAAACTCTGATAAAGATAATACGTAACGGCGCTGTCCCAAACAGCATTGGATGGTGTCGACTCGACCCAGGTGATATACCAGCCACTGCTATGCTCGTCGCTGGAGGGGATCTGAGGAGTGCCGGGTACGGTTGGCGGATTGGTAACTGCCGTGTGCCCGGTTTCAGTCGTATATGCGCTGCACAGGTTTATCATATCGGCGGGATTACACGCCTTCACCCGATACACGTAAATGCCATCCTGATCTTTTGTAGCAGGGAAGCTGGTAGGGTCGTTTTCTGTGCACAAGGTAACGCTATCACAACTCGTATAAACCGTTGTGAAAGTAGTTTCGTTCGTACCCACGGTATCCATTTCCTGCACCACATACGCTGGTGCGCGCCCTCCCGTCACCGAAGACGCACCCCAGCTGACTTGATATGTCACTGGCGCGCTGGTCGACGTCGCACTGGACGGCGCACTCAAACTGGACGGAGCATCCGGGGGAACCTCAACATCGATGTTGGCCGGCGTCGCCTGCTGGTCGCTGCATAACCCAACAACGCAGGCCTCGACTTTATAGTAGTACGTACCATCGGTAAGCCCCGTGACCGAATAACTGGTACTGAGATTGCCTTGCGTCTCGCCCAGCTCCGAATAGGGACCCGTGTCCGTGGTGGATACAAACACCTTGTAACTGTCAGCCCCAAGAACCTTTGGCCAGTTAACCGTTACATTGCCGGTATAAGTACCATTATCCGTATGCGTAGCCGACACAGTCGTCGGCATAGTAGGTCTGACTGCGACGGACACACTGACCGGCACGCTAGCCCCACCGGCATCACGGACGATCAGTTGCAGGGTGTAATTGCCCGGCAAACTGAACGTCCCATTGGTGCTTGTCGCATCCGCATCTGTATCAGCAAATGTGGTTACACCGGGACCCGAGGTCTGCGACCAGTCATATTGAAGCGGCAGTCCATTGGGATCGGTAGAACCGGAGCCATCCAATGTCACGCCTTCACCCAGCACGATCGTGCTCGGGCTTACGGAGGCCGCTGCCGTCGGCGTCGGTGATGTTACCGGTGTGACGGATTCCGGATAGCTAACCGTTTGAACCCGGCCGAAGCTGTCGTAAGTAGTTGAAACATCGTATGAGCCGCCACTGATGGTCGTAGTGAGGTCATCAGGCCGGCTTAAAGAATCATACCCATACTGTTTTGAGAAGCCGTTGCTGTCACTTAGCGAGGCGGGCAAGCCAATGTATGGCGCAGCGTTGGATGTGGCGCAAGTCCCAGGTGTCGCTGGATTGACCGGGCCGTCGTAGCACCAAGTGTCGGCAACTTTCTGCGTGCTGCTCGCATCAAATTCCTTGCGAGATGTGATTCGCCCCAGAAGATCATAATGCTGATTGATGGTCTGGCTCTTGGCATCCACCTGGGTCAGCAACTCGCCGAGTGCGTCGGGTGTATAGGTCCAATGCCCCATGTCCGGGTCGGTCATAGTCAGCTTATGGCCCAGACCGTCATAGGTCATGGTCGTGGTCTGGCCGCCCACCTCGGTTTTGACCAGATCGCCAAACGCATCGTACGTGTAAGCCGTCGTCGTGCCGTTGCTGTCGGTCGTGCTGACCACTTCACCGATCACATCGACAGTTTTGGTGGATGTCTCGGATGAGACGTCGCCGGGAGCGTTGAGCGTCGTGGTGACCGTGAACCCACTATAGTTGATTGTGGTGTCGTCGTTGACTGACGACGTGTCGTTGGCATCAGACGGTTGTTTGATCTCAGTCGGTCGACCGAGCACATCATAACT
The DNA here is from genome assembly GCA_050739495.1 of Gammaproteobacteria bacterium. GTDB lineage: Bacteria > Pseudomonadota > Gammaproteobacteria > Natronospirales > REEB76 > DASSKW01. The sequence continues at coordinate 4,327 of JBOIBL010000076.1, forward strand.
TGAATACGTCGTGACAAAGTGCTGTGACTGACTGGAGAGAAAAGGCTTGGTAACGGAGGTCACTTCGCCGAGTGCGTTGTAAACGGTATCGACGGACGACCGTACGCCGCCGAGCAGGGTCTTCTGCTGTCTGACCACCCGACCCATGGAATCGAAGACTGTCGCGCCGAGCGGAATTGTCTGGCTCCCATTACTCGCACTGGCACCGATCGAATAACAATCCTGACCACTGTTGGGAGGACAGCCCACCCATGCATAACTCCAACTGGTGGAACTCTGGTCGGGCTTGATGACCTTGCTAACACGCCCAAAACTATCGTACTGCCAGGTAGTGGTATGGCCGTTTGGATCAGTAGCGGTGTGCTTCAAGCCCAAGTCCGGATTCCAGGTCAGTGTGGTGCTCTGACCAAGCACATTGGTAATCTTGTTGGGGTATTCGCCGTGATAAGTTGAATAATCGGTTGTGGTAGTACGCGACGCCACATCCGTACCCGATACCGTTACTGTCTTCGGATTACCCCAGGCATCATAGACATAATCCGTCTCAAGGTTTGGCGTCAATCCGGAATCGACCGTCACGGAAGCCGGAGCACAATGCATCGTATCCAACGTTGCGCTGGTAGTGCGGGACATCTCTGAACCAGAATCGACTTTCTTGGCCACAATGACAGACGTCGGGACATCCGCACAGTAATTGGATGCCGAGGTATTGTCGTCATATTCCGACGTGATTGTGGTTTTGAAGGTATTACCGCCCGCTGGACTGGCGGTTTCATTGGTGGTGGTCACCACCTGAGTGGTCACATTCCCGTAACTGTCGTGCGCGGTATTTTGTGTGTCGACGGTCTTGAGTGCGCTGCCGTTCGCATCATAGTGCGTCACCGTTCGATCTTCCAGATACGTGAAACACAGACTGTCCGCCGTGCACGAGGCCGGGGTTGAACCATAGGTATTGGTAACCAGGCTTATTTTGTAGTCACCATTCGACTGCTTTACCGTTTCACTGTCCAACGCACCTACCAGCGGCCAATCTTGTCTATAATTTTCTGTGGTTGTAATGTTGTTCCTGTTGTCTTCAATTGTTCGCGTTGAAAATCCCAGAAACCCCTGTCCATCGCTAGACAGTTTGCCGCCCGAATAGGTGAACTTCTTGGTATAAGTCCCGCCGATGCCGTTGCTGGCATCGTAACTGCTGACAACCTGCAGTGGCACGGACGTATCCTGCACGGGATAGGTCGCACCGGTATCTTTGCTGTACACACCGTCTTGTGCCGCCAGTGAAGTATAGTGCGGCACAAAGGTGTTACCCATGCCGTCGGTGATGCTTTTAACAAGATCGGCAGCACCGCCAGCATGCAACGCATACTTCCACACATAGGTACTCCCGCTAGCTACCGCATACAGCAAATCGTCCAAGCCATTCGACTCAATGGCGCCGATGCGTAACGACCCCTGAAGATAGCTGCTGGGATAGGGCGCGGCCACACCAGAGGTGACAGCCGATTTGAATGCCGGCAGGGAGGGATCATAATTAACGCGAATCATGGTCCAGCCGGTGCTCGAATTGGCATCCGGAATTATTGCCTCCTGTCGCCCGTCGCCGTAATAATCGACTACTACCGGATCTTCAGAATATGAGTAATTGATGCCGGTGGGTACATCGACAAATCCTTTTGCCGTGCTTAACTCAACATCATAGACACCCGTGGAATCACAGGAATAAAGTAAGTCGGTTGCCCCGCCGATCGAATTAAATGGAATAGGCGTCATGGTCGGCGCCCAGCAAACAACACTCTCAGCCGCAGAATAGCCCGTGTCGGTTGATTCCAGGCCCCACCATGCATATTTTGTGGTTGAAGTTGAAACGCAACCCGGCTGGTCTTGGGGATTGCATTCTGTTGTGTAGGTGGTGATATTCAAGCCTAACCGCCCAGCTCTGCCGAAACCATCAAAGTCCATCGGCGTATCAATGAACTCGCGATTATGTGCGACAAGGTCACTGCTTAAAACTGTGCCTGTCAGCAATCCGATCGATACAGACGCACCAAACCCAGCGCCATTATTATTAGGAGCGCGGTAGATACTTGTTCCATCACTGTAGATGAAATCCGGCAACCCCTGCCCTTTGGAATCTGCCAGAACTACGTTGCCTTCGTAATCCGGTGTATTCGTCTGAGAATTTGTGCCGTAACCTAGAGAACCAAGGCCGGTTACTGATATTGACGTAAAGACCGAGTTGGTTTCGCTGCCGGTCGCTTCCCAGACTTTCCAACCATTACTGGTTGTCGGAACGAGCACGTCCAACTTGCCGCTGCCATTGATGCCGCCAACCAGCGCCCATTGATCATTCGTCAGCGGTATCCCAGTCGGGACAGGCGTCGGCGACGCACCAAATCCGCCTCCGGGCTGGCCGAATAACACCATCCACTCGCTGGACCCCGGGTATAGCAGGTCAGCGATCCCGTCGCCATTCACGTCTACCAGATGCGCAGATTCCGCCTGATCGGCGTTAACGGCAATCCCGGGCACAGAGGCCGGCGCCCGCCAACCCACTGCACCGTTTTGCCAAGCGATGTTGGTTGCGGCATAGCAGTTGCCGCCCGCCGCGCATTCCTGAACCGACGTAAGCTGATTGCGCTGCGTGGCAGAATCGGTTTGGTAATTCAGCGTGTAGGTGAAAGTGGCGTTGCCGCTATATTTGACCTCGATATCGCTCAGCCTCTGGGTCTGAGTGATCAACGAACCTTGCAGATAGCGCGCTTGCACACTCGCAGCGGATCGGGGTGTCCAGTCGAGCTGGATCTCGTGCAGCGGCGAGGTCCCCGCGTTGGTGTTGCCGGTGTAGTCGATCTTGGTCGGCCAATAATCGCCGGTGGTCGTGTCGTTGTTCTGGTAGGTGACCGTATAGTAATTGCCGTTGGCGTCGGTGACTTTGTCCAGCGCCCATACCCGGGCCGTGCTGGTGCCGGTGGCCAGAATCCTGGAATCGGTGGTATTGCCGTATTCCCAGGTCCCGCCATCCTTGGTCTGCACCGTGAAGCTCGCCGGGCCATTGGTGCCGCTGGTTGCAGTAATCCTTGAGAAACTTTCGATCTCGGTGTCGTAGGTCCCATCGGTTTTTAGAATCAGCCGTTGGCCATCCAGGCAGTAATCGTCGCTGGATGTCAAACTGACGCCCTCGGTCGAGCCATCGTCATGGATGGTCTTGTTGCAGCGCGTGATGGCAGAGAGACCGGAGAGCGTCCAGCCATAGCCCGCGGCGCCATCACCGGACTGGCTGTTATAGACAAGGGCGATGGAAGGAGTCAGCCCGCCACTGCCGCGGGGCACCGCAATCGGAATGCTGTAGGTGGCGGCACCCGTGGCGCTCACGCCGAAGCTGCCGGGCAGACTGCCGACCACGTTCGCAGCTTGGCTGGCAGTTGCCACCGTCAGGCTGGCCAAGGTCAAGATGAAGGTAACAACAAAAAGACTGACTCGGCGCGCCGCACCGGTCCATGGATATTGGCTCATGATCCCCTCTTACGTACTGATGTCCTTGTGAACGCCGAGTGCTAAACTTCCTGTACTGGTTTGAAGAATATCTCAAAAAAACAATAATGCAAGGTTCATCTTCGACGGCCGCCCCGATCGAGACACGAATGGAATCGCTCAACACACATTACCGGACCCGCAAATTGCATGCTTGGCGTGTCGCGCTCCTGACAAGCCCGTCCCACAACTGGCTGGACAGCCGTTTGGGAAAAAGTTTCCACATCGGCATTCATTTGATTTTATTGGGACTAATCGCTGCGGTGGTGGTATCGCTGGCAGACACCCTGATAACACATCGGCCAGAGGTTTCCCGGAAGCATGACGGCGTGGCGGTGGCTACCCCCCCTGCGGCTGGAGTCGAGCGAATTATCGCCGCGCATCTGTTCGGCCAGCCCGCCATGGCAGCGGCCCCGGCGATATCCGAAGCGGTGCCGGCGAATATCGAGCTCGCCGGCATCATCTATAGTAACGAAAGGGACGCATCCCGCGCGATTCTGACGGTCAGTGGGAACGCCACAGTTGTGCATACTGGCGATACGCTTGCTGATGGCACGCAGGTAACGGGAATTGAATCAACGCGCGTGCTGCTGACGCGAGACGGAACCCTCTCCTCCTTGTCCATGAGCTTTATCGGTAACAGCGCCGGGAATATCTCCAGCCCCGCTCTTCAGGCCACGAATATGCTGGCTGGGCGCATCGATGCGTCTACAGAAAATAATTACTCCACTGGCGCAGTAGTAACAGCATCGGGTCCAACACTAAAGACGGTGAGTATTCCAACCTCCGCTAACCCGCTTGATCAAATGCGCTCCCTGCGTTCGCAACTTATCCGGGGACACCACAGGCGATACCTCGATAAAAGCCAGCTGGTCAGAAAACCTCCTGGTCACTGAATTCAAAATTCCAGGTCAGACGCGCGGGACTTGCGAATATGCCAGAGGCTATTCATGTTTACCCTCATCCCAACCATTCCCGGAAATTGCTCCTGCATTTCCGGGACTTCCGCCTTTCGAGCTTCGCTTCCTGCTCCGCTCAAAAGTCCAGGGCATACATCCCTGTATGCCCGTTCGCTGCTTTCGCAGCTCACCCATGGCGGTCGCTCCCTGCGTTGCTCTAACTCCTGCATCCATGCAGTCGTCTCCCGGAGGGAGAGGGAGAAGTGTCAAGAATTCAAATCAGAAGAAATTCCCTTCCGCCATTTCCTTGATCGTGTCCTGATCGAACTTGAAGCGGAAGCGGATAAACACACCCTTGGCGGTGTAATGCGCCGCGTTGAAATCCTGATCGTAGAAACCTTTGAAGTTGTAACCGATGCTCAACCACATGTTCTTGTGGATATCCCAGCCGGTTTCGACACCATAACTGTAGTTGACCACGCCCGAACTATAGGTGTGCAGGCGGCTGCCGATCAGACCGATATCCCAGCGTGACGACAGATCGTACCGGTATTCGCTGCCAATCAGATCCGTGTAGCCCTTATACGCACCGCTGTCGAACACGTAGCGCGCGTACTTGGAACCGTAGTAGATCGACCATTGCGAACGATCGCTGGCCCGATAGTTCGCCTGCAGGTTATTCACCAGTTTCCAGGTGCGCTGATCGATGCCGAACGTGGAAGAAGTACCCTGCGCTGCGGCGAGTGCAGTCGGACTCTGCTGGCTGCTGGCAACACCGGTATTGCCCTGCTGCGCAAACGACGGTGTGGTGAGCCCCTGCTGATTGCCGTATATCACATCGAGTTGTTCCAGCACCGCCCAATTGCTCGCGTCAGGGCGATGTGCAAAACCAATGCGTCCATCGATGCTGGTCGAATCGCCACCCGGATTGAAGCGACTGTCGAAAGCCTGCAGACTCGCCGAGAAGGCATTGCCATTCGACAGATCCTTATAGAACCCGCCGAACAGGCCCTTGCGTTGTTCGCTGGAGGATTGCAGCGATTCACCACGCATGGTCCATGACCAGTCATCCTTGCGATAGGTGCCGCCCAGGAACATCGATGTGTAATCTTCCGAGGTAGTGCTGACCGCAGGCGGCGTAGCGACGTTGGTGACCGGCGCTGCCGGCTGGCTCATGGACGAGACGCGATTCAGACCCGCACTCAGGGTCAGTTCCTTGGTGACATTCCAACCCTGGGTCAAACCCATGGTAGAGAACGTGCGCGGACCGAACTCGGTCATCTGCTGAGCCAACGATGTGCTTACCTGCGCGTGTTCCCAGGGCGTGCTGCGTACGCCGAATTCGGTCATGCGGCTGTATGCCTGATTGCTGCCACCGCCGGCTGCAAACTGCTGGTTCAGGAATAGCGTGGATGAATCAGTGAGTTTGTAATCCGCACCCACGGTAGTGTTCGCCGGATAGGCCGGATCACCGCCGCTGTTGCTGCTGCCCACGTTCTGGTTGGTGGTGCCATGCAACGTGACCTTGTTATCCAGCACCCCGACGCTGCCACCGACGTAAACCTGATTGGCGCTGCCATTGCCGGTAGCGGCTGTGGTGGTACCCGAGGCGGTGGTAGCAGCCGTGCTCGGCAGCAGGTAGTCGCTTTCCACATGCCGGATGCCGGTGGTCACCGAGTTGCCATTGACCTGATAGGACACGCCGGCATCCGCGACGCTGTTCATGCCCTGGGTCTGCAATTCCTGTTCACGGTAGATCTCGCCCAGCAGCACCCAGTTCTTGGTCAGGTGATAACGGGCATCGCCACCCAGCTTGCGGCTGGCAGATTCGCTCAGGCTCTGCTGACCAAGTCCGAAACCGATGCCTTCCTGACGCACGTATAGTTCGCTTTCGAGCTTATCGCTCTGGTTCTGCAAACTCACCAGGTAGGCAGAGCCGGCCGTGTTGCCGTTACTCGAGTTGACGCTGGTCCCCGCAGGCAGGCCATTGCCAATCACGGTCGATGTCGGACCGCTGGCACCGGTGTCGGTATGCGAGACTTCGGCCTTGAGTTCGGTAGTGGGCGAGAACTTGACCCGCAGATCCGCACCGGTCAGTTTGTTGTCGCCGGTATCTGAACCTTCGTTCACGAAAGTCGCGCCGACTTCCACCTTGCCGTCCGCCAGCTTGACCGCAGCGCGGCCGCCAGCGGTGATGGATTGATCGCCGGGACGGGTCACTTCATATTGCGCGACGATATAAACCGGATTGAAGTTCTCGTCGTAATTCGGCACCGGCTGCTTGAAGAAGATGGTGCCGCTGTAATAATCGATGGTGTAATCCAGATAGCGGCTCAGTGTCTGCGAACTGATGACGCGCTGACTGTGATAGCGATCACGGGTCTCGATGGTGATCTGCTCGGAATTCAGCAGTATCTGCTGATGCGAAAGACGGTAAAGACCGGAAGTCCCGTCACCCTGGATATCATCGCGAACATAGGATTGCGCGTTGCGGGCCGCGAACGCCGTATATTTGAAATGTTTGCCTTCGTACTCGCTCTTGAGACCGTTGAACTGGCGGTCGTAGCGCGACAGGTCAGTAACATCCAGCCCGGTATTGAAATCACCGAACATGGCATAGAACTGGCCGCGTTCGATCTTCAGGTAGAGTTTGCTGGCACTGGACGCATCGTAACCCTGCGCGGATGCATCGCCATACAGCATGAAGTACTGATTCGGATCCACACTCTGCTGCAAACCGTTGACATTCACACCGGTGGCTTTCGCGGAATCATAGGCGGCAGTGATGAGGTATTCGCCCTTCACCATGCCCTTGGCATAGAACGCGACCCGTCCGTCCTGATAGATGTCCTTGTTGGGATCATCGCCCGACAGGGTCTGAATATGGCCATTGATACCGTTGAACGCGGCCGTGCCGTTGGCGAGGCCGACCAGTATCCAATCGCGATTACCCGGTTTCAGCCAGGCACTCAGTTGCTGCTTCACATCGCCTTGCAATGGCACCTGAATCGTGACCTGACCCGATGTCGTGGTCGGCGCCAGGTCGATGTATGCGATACCGTCGTCGCTCACCGTATAGACCGGCTCGCGTGGTCCGATGGCAAGCAACTGATGCTTCTGCAGATCCTCGCGGCTCTGATACGACTCATACGGGGCAGAGACGGAGTAACGGCCGATCATCCCGCGCCGCGCCGGATAACCCCAGCGGTCGTACAAGCGGATCGCGATCCGCGGACGGCTCTTGCCATCCGCCATCAGTACCGATTTATCAGGCACGAGCTCCGCACGCACCGGCACACCGGAATAATGCACGTGACGTTCGATGCGCTGCACCAGCTTCCCGTCTTCCGTGACTTCCGCTACCAGCGTATTGTCACCTTCCTGCATCGTCACACCCAGCCATTCGCTGACCGCGATCGTGCGTTTGGCATTGCGCGTCACACCCAGGAAGTTGCGTTCGGAAACCGGTTCGCCATTTACCGTCAGGGTGGCCCGTTGTTTCGGACCGTGCTTCACGGCGACATGGATGCTCGGCACCGCCGGTAACCAGCCTTTGGCAGGCCAGATGATTTCCGGTTCCGGGCTGGCGGTCTGCAACCACTTGGGATCAAGCTTGAACTGATCGGCCAGCGAATCCGGATCAACCGACGCGTCCGAATCAGAATCGACCGGATCAGCGGCGCCTTTGACATCGGCAGGAGAGACTCCACGCGTATCGGTCTGCTGCAGATCGGAGTGCACCGTACCTGCCAGCAACGGCACACCTTGTGTCTGGTAGTCCATGGTGATCGTGATACGCCGGTTCTGGGCACGCCCGGCATCGGTCTGGTTACTTGCCACCGGATCAGTCGCTGCACGACTGGTCATCTTGACCTTGTTCCAGTCGAGCCCGATCTGACGCCGCAGGTAGGCTTCCACTGCTCTGGCGCGGAACAGGCCGAGCTGTTTGTTGTCCTGATAGGCCGCATCAGGCAGCACCTTGACCGGATCGGTATAACCGGTGATGACGAGGCTGACGTCGCGTGTACCCTGCAACCCCTCGATGATCTTGTCGAGTGCTGCATGCTCGCTGTCGCCGATCTGATAGCGCGCGAAGGGATAATCCTGAACCATTACCTGTTTGTGTTCCGGCACATATACGGGCTGGACCGGCAGTTTCACTTCAGCCATCGCAGTATGCTGATGGGCAGCGCTCGGCGTGTCGAAGTTCGCCAGCGCACGCGTGATCCAGATATGGGACTGGAGCTTGTTGATTCCTGCCAGGGTTTCGAAATGCAGACCGCCATGCCAGCCGGCCGCTTTGTTCCCGAGCCGGAACACCAGGGCACCGCCCATGTCCTCCGGATCCTTGAGTGCTTTACCGTCCAGTTCGGCGCTGCCGGGGATATAGGTCATCTCGTCCGGCAGCATCACGGTGACACTCAATTTGCTGACCGGAACGCCGTTGACCTTGAGGTCGATGTCGTTGTGGACTTGCGCACCCGCGCCCTGCTGCGTGAGCTGCATGGAAACCTGTCCGTTGGCTGCCGGCAGTTTGCGGATATGGAAATCAGTGCGCCACAAGGCACCGCCGTGCAATTCCACGAACTGCGAATAGGCACGACCGGCGTGACGCGTGTTGTGTTCGCAGTCATCGATCTCGTAACCCCGCGGCAGACTGTCGGTATCGAGCTGCACGACATGGGTCCCGTTCTTGACTGCTTCGAAGTGGAACCGCCCATCCTTGTCGGTCATCGCATAGGCGCCGGTCTCCATCAGGATCCGCACACCGCTGAGATCTTTCGGTGCCGCTTCGGAATTCTTGCCGCAACCCATCACCACCCGGCCGATGATGGTATTCACATCCTGCATCAGTTCGTTCTGGATCTCGACCTGCGCGGTGGCGACATTGGATGCCGCATTGCCGGCGCCGAAACCCTGCACACTGTTGATGGCGGTTCCAAGCGGGGTCGCCGCACTGACTTCGACCACATAACTCAACTGCACCTGACTGGATTTATCGAGGGTGCCGACCGTGAACTTCAATTGTTGTGCATCCGACGAGATAACCGGATCAGGCAGTTTCACCGTACCGAGCCGCGCCGAACCTTTCACGTAACGGAATCCCTGCGGCAGGGTATCGAGCAGGTAGACACCTTGTGCCGCCAGTGTGGTACTGGTGTTCTGCACCACCAGATTGAACTGGATCATGTCACCGACGGATGCCGTGGTGACCGAAGCGGTCTTCTGCACGAACAGGCTCGTGGAGACCGGATCGAGCGGAATGTCGTAACCGATCGCCCGTGCCTTGGAGAGCGTGAATGACTTGGCGAACGAGGCCGGACCCAATACGTAAGGCGCACCAGCCAACTGTTGCAGAGTGGCAATCGATACCGCTGAGGCGTAGTGGTAACCCGCCGGTGGTGTTACCTCCACCTTGTAGTTTCCGGCCGCCACGTCGGGCAGCAGGAAGGCTCCGCTCGCAGCACTGTATGTCGCACCGGAACTGTCCGTGACACTTCGTCCCGAAGTCACCGACGACGGGAACCGGCTTACGCCATCACGACCCTTGACGGTCGCGGGGACACCGGTCGTGGCATCCACCAGTGTGATCGTCGCGCCATTGATGGGCTGGCCGGTCGCAGAATCGAACACCACGTTGTATGGGTCGACCAGCGCCTGTGCCTTCGAGGTATCGCTTGAATCGTGGGCATCCGTGTAATGCAGTTCCAGTTGCTGGTTCGGCTTGAGCACCAGCGTGCAGGCATTCGCCGCCGAAGAACCGGACGCTGTAAGCACATAACCCGCGAATACACCGGTGTTGATCCCGGTTTCCGTCAACCGCACCGTGACCGACTGACTCGCGCCTGTCACCGACACCTGCGCCAATACCGTCTCGCGCTTGGTTGGATCCAGATTCTGGTCGAGATCGGTCACTTCCACGAACACCGGATCACCCGGGTAGTACAACTGCGCCGAGCCCAACGGCTGCGCCTTGTTGATATCGAGAGTCTTGCCTTGTGCCGTAACCGGTGCCGGCAAGCTGGTGAATGTGACGCCGCCATCGACGCTGCACTGGGTCGGCCCGATCAGCGAACTGGTCGAACCCGATGCATAAGTCAGGAATGCCACTGAAGACGGCGTGCCCGTGCCGGTTACCGTGACCGAAACCTGATTACTCAATTGCGAAACCGCACTCCCGCCCGGCGACTGATAAACGAGTTTTGCGGTGTTGGAAATGACTGTACCTGCAGGCGCGGGCGTCGCTGCCCACACCGAATGAGTCATGCACAAGGCCAGGCCGAAAACGGCCCACGCCTTGCCAAAACCTCCTGTCAATCCGCGCTTGCGGCAAGGGGCTTTGGCAAGGCGGACCGGTGTGCGCACTGCTGGCACCGGTCGCGTCTTGTCCAATGATTCATCATACGAACTCCTTTCGTCCGGGCGCAGCAGCACGTCGCGCCCGGGTCGTTTCCGACCCAGGCGCACGCGCAGTCCTGAACCCTTCTGCAGGAGACCTAACACGATATGAATATCCGATCCGTTACTGGATCGTCACTTCATACGTGATGGTCGCCGTATCGCCGGGTTTGAGTGAGATCCCAGAGACCGTCACCGTCGTGGCTGTGGTCTTGTTGTAATCACACGTCACCGCGGTATACGGCGCACCGCCGGTCGCTGCCTGCGTGGTGGTGGTCGCACCATCATCCGCACAGACGAATGACGAACCGGTGTTGACACCCGGCGTAGTCACCGTCATCCCGCCCGTGAACCAGGCTGTATAACCATTGGTGGTGATCTGGCTGGTCAGATCGTCAGCGATGCTGATGGCGCTGGCATTAGCAAGCGCGGTCACACCGTTGGCCACCGTCACGGTGTACTGCATCACCGAACCCGGGATCGCCTTGAAGTTCGAGCCCGAGCACGTACCGGTATTGCCCGCGGTCGTGCAGTGGACCGGATCAGTCAACACCGACGAAGTCTTGGTGATCGTGAGTTCGGCTGAAGCTACATGCCAAGCGTCACGCGACGAAGACTTGCCGTCGTTAGCAGCATCATCCGAACCGGCCGCATCTGCAAAGATGTTCTGCACTGCTGCAGGATTCCATGCATTGGCGGAGTCGTCCGTGGTGATGTCAGCGCCCGGCGCAGTGCCATAAGTCGCACTACCACCCGCCACTGCCACCTGCGCGACCAGAGCGTTCACCGCGATGTCGCCGTCCACCTGCGTGCCGGGGATCGAAGCGACCACGAACACATAGTTCGAAGCGCCCGCAGCAAGCTGTGGGATGGAACTGGCGGTGTCGTTGACAGCCACGTAAGTGGCAGTGTTGTTCTGCGACACATGCACCGCCGGGCTGGTGGAATCGAAATCATCGGTACCCGCGCCGAATGGATTCGCGGTACCGGTGGCTTTCGAGAGCGTCGAGAAAGACACGCCCTGGGGCGCGTTACCACCGTTGGTCACCTGATACACCAGGATGGCCGTGGTCTGACCCGGTGAAACTGACACGATAGTGGCATCCACCGTAGTCACCGACAATGCAAGCTTGTCGTCGACCAGGAACGTGGTATTGCTACCCGCACCGCTGGTGTTACCAGTCGGCGAACTTCCAATCGAAGGCTGACTGACGCCGCCCACGCTGTAATTCACCGTGGCTTTGTTGGCAATCGACGTGCCTGCCGTGGTGTTGGCGGCATTCGCAGCCACCGACGCCAGCGTCAAGACCACGCCGGCCATCAGGGCGCCGGTGAGTTTGACTCTAGTTACAAGTTTCATGACAAATCCTCCTTAGAGAGGGGTTAGGACTTAAACAACAAATGACTGGGAAGCGCGCTCCTGCACTTCCAGCCCGAAAACCAGGAACCATTCCCGGCTCTCTTCAAACCGGCTGCGTCCAGCAGCCTGTCGGTGATCCGCCGACCGCGCGGATCCTGAAACCATTTGCCGTCCCTGACCGGCCGTCTCGATACGAGATCCGCTGCTGATTGCACCGGAAACCGTATGGGCATACGTGGTTTTGAGACACGTAACACCCCCTATGACCGGATGGCTGCCCATCCGGCCAAAACCGTTTTGAATCCTCATTCCCTGTTTGAAGTCGCGTCTTGCTGACGCGGCTTTCCCTGGGGGTTACCGGCGATCGCCGGAACCCGGATACCCGTCACGACATCACGCAACCCCGGCGTCCGGGTTTGCATCAGTACGTTGTCGATGGCGGGTGTGAAACACATGCGAAATTTTCCGTTACTTACTGCAGCACGGCGCGGAAGCTGACTTCACCGGTCGCGCCCGGCGCCAGCTTGCCTTTCACGACCCAGCGGATGTCAGTGACGTCTCGCGCCGTCGCACTGCGGGTGGTGCCATTGCCGTTGTTGATTTCCAGCGTCTCGAGCATGGCCGACCAATGCTTGCCGCCATCCACGGAATAACTGATTGCGGTGTTGTCTCCAGTAGCGGAACCATCCACATAGGTCATGTGTTCCGGTACGGGATCATTCACCAGTACGTCCTCGGCCGGGCTCTTGCCGACATTGGTGTACTTGATGACGTAGATCACTTCGGCGCCCGGGAGCACCCGGCCAGCCGGCACGACTTCAGTGTGTTTCACCCCATCCTTGCCGACCGTCACTTTTTCCTGCTGAGCGATGGTCTGCAGTTTGATGCTGCCCGGCGCCGCGGCCTGCGCCGTTACTGCGAACAACAGGAGCGATAGTGCAAACAAGGGAAGACGAATCATTTTCATGGCGAAATCCTCAGTTGATCTTGACTTGGAAGGTAACGACCTGCGTAGCACCGGAGCCGGACAGATTGCCCAGCGTTACGGTGATGGCATTCGTATTGGTTACGTTATAGTCCCCGGCATCTCCATCGGATGCGGAATCTCCCAGCGGAGTGCCGTTCAGCGTCAGGCTACCGGGGACATAAGTAGTAGATACGGGAATCGGGTCGGTGATCACCAGATTGGTGCCGGTAGCGCTGCCATTGGGTTTGATTGTCATCGTGTATTCGATGGTGGCGCCGGAGACCGCCTGGGCGCCACCGGAAGGATCGGTGACCGCCTGTGCCATGGTCAGGGTGTAATCCACATTCCCGGCTTTGTAGGTACCGGTTGCAGACGCAGCACCGCCGGATGTTCCGGCGATCGCATCGACACCACCGACACCCCCTCCGATATTCACCGTACCGGGTGCGCCACTGACTGTCTTTGATGTAGTAACGAGCTTCACACCCCCTTGCGACTGATCCGCGGCAGTGACCGGGATGTCACATACCGCGAGCACTTTCACCGAGGCATCGGCCGCCAGTACGGGATCGTTGCTACCCGGGACATAGAGCGTATCCGCGGCAGAATAAACACCGTTATTATCAGTATCGAAATAGATCCGGCAGTTGGCCGGGGTGAAACTCGGGCTGGTGCCGGGGGAAGGCGTTGCGACGACGCCGAAGGTATCGCTGCCATTGCCGGTGTTGGTCAGTTTGAACAGCAAGCCCTGGTTACTCGCACCTGCCGACACTGCGACCGCGCCCGCATCCTGCCAGGTCGTGGTGTTGTCCACCAATTGATCGACGACAAAGGCGCTGCTGGCTGAACCTGTATGGCTTACGCCGGAGACCGTATAGCTGACATTCGCAGTATTGGTGATGCTGGTGCCCGGAGCGACCCCTGCCGCAAACGCCGGCACGCTCGAAATAAAACCCAGTAGTGCCAACGCATATCGTTTTCTCATGTCATCATCCGCGCACGTATCGATGCTTCCCGAATGCCCGCGTTGTTTTCCCAAACCCGACCTGGTTGGTCATAGAGAGAATTCACCATAAACATAGATAGATCCCCCATAGCCTTATGGTGATTATATGGTATATTTACCATAATGCAATACCCAGGACGAATTCGGGGCTAGATTTAGCACACAAATACCCCCGAGTCCATGCTTCGTACGCAGTGGGATTTATCTGCCAAATTAAGGACTTATGAGAAGGTCTTAATCTTGAATCAGCAAATTTCTGCCCGGCGGCACCAAGCCACTGACAGGCGTCATTATTTCAGACCATGGTCGGTGGTATTGATAGCTTTACGGTGTGCCGGCCTGCCATTAATGGCCATGCCCGCAGCCCGGGGCGGGCTCGTCGGGCTCTCATATAAAGGCCTCACTGGCAAGAATTTAACTACCGGATGGCGCCGCGGGCGCCTCATCGGCTGGCTGCTTGCCTTGCTGGCAGCCGGGTGGTTTGCGCCTGCCTCTTTTGCCGCCACCGGCACCTGCGGGCCTGCCACCGGCCAGGGCAGCAACGGCCCCGCGGATTACGCGACTTATTGCTGGATAGACTTCACCAATTACAACAACACCCAGGCCACCAGCGCCGCGGGCCAGGCGTTCGCCATCAGCTTGCCCAACGGCGGCAGCATGAGCTTTACGCTCAAGGTCACTACCAGCTCACTGACAACCGTCACCGTCCCGTCCTGGTCCGGCGCCGCCTTCGGCCAGACTGCCTTTCTTGGTGTGCCCGGCAGACCGGTGCTCTATCAGACCACCAGCGGCACCACCACCAATGTCAGTCTGAACAGTATCAGCCTCACGGTGGGCTCGGGCTCCGTGCCCTATGCCATTGTGGCCGCCGATGCCGAATCCACCAACAATGCCGAAAGCCTGAGTTTCACCACCAACGGCAATGCCTGGACGCTGCTGGCCACCATGCCCAATGGCGCCTCGACGCTCTACCCCACGCTCGCTGGTGTGGGCACAGGTACGGTCACGGAAACCGGCGTCGCCGGTACGGTGGGGGCTTACGCCTTTGCCACCGAGGGCAGTCCCACTACGATTTCTTCGGTGCTGGTTGGTGGCGGCCTGCAAGGTATCGCCTTTGGCCTGAAATTCCATGCGGCGGATCTGGCGGTGACTTCCAGCCACAGCGGCAACTTCAATGCGGGCGGCAGCGGCAGCTACACGCTGACGGTGCACAACAACGGCCCGGATTCGTACGTGCCCGCCAATACCATTACCGTGACCGACACCCTGCCTACCGGCCTGACTTATGTATCGGCCAGCGGCAGCGGCTGGAGTTGCAGTGCGGCAGGCCAGGTCGTGACCTGCACCACGGGGGCAAACCTTGCCTCGAGTGCTGACCTGCCAACTGTCACCCTGAACGTCAATGTGGCCTACACCGCGCCCAACTCCGTGAACAACAGCGTCAGCGTATCCGTGCTCAATGGCTACGATTACAACTCGAGCAACGATACCTACACCGACGCCACCACCATCGTGCATCCGGACCTGTCCACCTCCACCAAAAGCGTGGTGGATACCAACGGTGGCGATTCCAATCCGGGCGACGTACTGCAATACACGATCACAGTCACCGAATCGGCTGGAGTTGCTGCCAGTAACGTCAGCGTGACCGACAACATGCCGACCGGTGTGACCGGCTTTGCAGTCGCCAGTACACCCAGTGGCAGCACCAATAGTTCCATCACCGGCGGCGGCACCAACGGCACCGGTTATCTGAATATCACCGGCATCAGTGTGCCGGCCAATGGCAGTGTCACCATCGTGTATGACGTCACCGTGGCGGCCGGCGACACACCCGGTTATCTGATCAATAACACCGCGACCGTCATCAACCCGTACGGCACGGGTGCGACACCGGTCGCGCCGACCATCTCGGTATCTCAATCGCAGGTTGCCGCTTCCGGTAACAAGATTCTGTATCTGTACGACAATACCGGACCAACCTACACGCAGTTGCTCAATCGTGTGCCGCAACCCGGTAATACGGGTACCGCTATAACAATCAATGGTGGCGGTACAAGCGCTACCTGGAACATGACGCCCACGGTAGCCACAGGCAAGACCCTGGCGCTGCAGGCACAGACGATAGCGGTACGATTGGTGATGGCGGCGACCAATAGCTCTACCTTTAGTAATCGTTCGGTCAGGGTTACGCTGTACAATGGGGCTACCGCGATCGGCAATGCAACGCAGAACGTCGTCAACGGCAGCACCTTATATACCTACAGCATCGCCATCGCAGCCCAGACGATCACGGTTGGCAACGGCCTCAATCTGCAGATCACGAATAACGTTGCCCAGGGAAACCGGCACATCGCCGTATCCCAGAAGACCGCGGCACAGGGTGCGAGCACCATCACGTTCTCGACCACCACCGTGATCAACGTCGACAGCGTGAATGTCTATTCGGCGGTGTATCCGTCGACCGCGACCCCCGGCGGCAACATCTATGAACCCAACAACACGGTCTATATCCGGGCCGTGGTCAGCGATCCGTTCGGCAGTTACGACATTGATCCGGTCACCGGCGGCACGGCACCCAAACTTACGCTGACCGATGCCAATGGCACCACCCAACTCAGCGCCGTCAGCATGACGCAGGTGGCCGATTCAGGCGTCGCGACCAAAACCTTCGAATACTACGTAAGCGGCACTACCGGTTACACGCTCGCTAACACCGCTGCGCTCGGTTTCTGGACCCCGACCGTCACCGCAACCGAAGGCACCGAAGGTACCATCACACACACCGCGAACGGCAGCTTCGATGTCGAAGCACCGATCCTGCTGGTACTGAAAGCTGTATCCGCAGTGACCGATCCGATACATGGCGCCACGCGGCCAAAATCGATACCCGGCGCCACGATGCAATACCTGGTCAACGTCAGTAACAACGGCAAGGGCGCAGGCGATAACAACAGCCTTGTGATCACCGATCCTATTCCGAGCAACAGCGGTTTCGTGGTCGGCAGCGTGGTGTTCACCGATGGCTCGCCCAGCAGTGGACTCACCCTGAGTGCGGCGAATGTGGCTTACTCCAACAACAATGGAAGCACTTGGACCTACACGCCGGTCGCCGGCAGTGATGGGACCGACCCGAACGTGACCAACATCCGCTTCTCACCCCAGGGCAGCATGGCCGGCAAGACCGGTGCCACTGCCCCAAGCTTTAACATCACTTTCAAGGTCATAATCAAGTAGCGTTGGACGGGCAGGATTGGCAATTTCCTGCGGATTTAAGTTAACATAAGTAAATTGTTGTTCGTGGCCACACTTCGGTGAGGTTTCGTATTTAATTTCAAGGGGTTACAAGATGGCTGCCGCCTTGTACCAACAACTGCACAAATACTGTCGCCAGTTCGGGCGGTTGTTTGTCGTGTCCGGATTGGTTGTGCTCGGTCTGGCCAGTTTCCTTATCGCCTTCCCAGCGCGAGCAACCAACATCGGCACGTCGCCACATATCAGCCTGGCCGGTAATTACAACTACGTCACAATCGGCGGCAGCATGCGTACTCAGAACAATGGCACGGATCCGTGCGCACTGCTTTCGGGGCTTTCCGGTACTGCGGTCGATGCAGGCACCAGCAGCGAGACGCTGAGCGGCATTCCGGCTGGATCAACCATCGTCGGCGCTTATCTTTATTATGTCGGCGATGGTGACACGCCGGATTACACCGTCACCTTCAACGGCAGCAGTGTCACGGCATCCCAGCAATATTCCGATACGCTGCCGTTTTTCGGTAACAACTACAACTACTTCGGCGGTTTCATTGATGTCACCGGTCTTGTCAGTGGCAATGGGGCCTACAGCTTCAGCGGCCTGACCGTCGATAATGCGGATGTTCCGGGCGGCACACCTTATTGCACCAATTGGGGCGTGGTAGCCGGCTGGGCGCTGGTCGTGGTGTATCAAAACGCGAGCGAACCACTGCGGGTCATCAATATTTATGATGGTTTGCAGCACTTTTATAACAGCAACATCACGCTGACGCCCGGGAATTTCAAAATCCCGACGTCACCGATCAACGGCAAGTTCACGGTACTCGTCTGGGGCGGCGATCCGGATATCACTGGCGGTGAAGTGCTGCAATTCAACGGTAACACGCTTACGGATGCTTACAATCCCGCGGGCAACGTGTACAACTCGACTATAGATAACTTGGGATCGTTGTATACGAGCAGCAGCTGGGGCGTGGACAACGATACCTACGATATCAGCAGTTATCTGGCTGCCGGCAATACCAGCGCGAGCACTTATTACGCTACCGGCGCCGACGACAATTATCTGACGGCCGAGGTTATCAGTGTCACCAACACGCCGGTTGCAGACCTGGCCATCACCAAATCCCATACCGGCAATTTTGCCGTCGGCACCAACGGCAGCTACAACGTCGCCATCCACAACAACGGCCCGAATAACACCAGCGGTACCACCACGGTAACAGATACCCTGCCCACCGGACTTACTTACGTTTCCGCAACTGGTGCCGGCTGGAGTTGCGGCGCGGTCGGCCAAAATGTCACCTGTACCACCACCAATACCATCGCCAACGGCGCCAATGCGAATGCCATCACGCTGACCGTTGCAGTAGGAAGTTCAGCATCCAATCCCACCAACAACACTGCGACCGTGGCCGTGGACAGTTCGATCTTCGACAATATCAGCAGCAACAACAGCAGTACCGATACAGCCACGGTACTCAAGTCTGATCTGTCCACCTCGACCAAGGATGTAGTGGACACCAACGGCGGTGACTCCAATCCCGGCGATACCCTGGAATACACCATCACCCTGATCGAGAGCGGTGGTGAGCCCGCCACCAACGTCAGCGTCACCGACGACATGCCGGCCGGGGTGACCGGTTTCACGGTGATCAGCAAACCCGGCGGCAGCACCGATTCTTCCACCGGCACCGGCGGCACCAACGGTACCGGCCATCTGAACATCACCGGCATCGGTATACCGGCCAATGGCAGCGCCACCATCGTCTACGATGTGACTGTTGCGGCAACCGATACGCCCGGGTTCACGATCGACAACACCGCAACCATCACCAATCCGAATGGTCCGGGGGCAGCACCGGCCGCCCCCACTGTGA
>JBOIBL010000077.1:0-2939 GCA_050739495.1 Gammaproteobacteria bacterium
GCGAAACTCGCCAAGACCATGGCCGATGAATTATTGAAGGAAGGTATTTACGTAATCGGGTTCTCGTTCCCGGTGGTGCCGCAAGGCAAGGCTCGTATCCGCACCCAGATTTCGGCAGGACACGAGAAACAGCATCTCGATAAGGCAATTGCCGCGTTTGCGAAAGTCGGCAAGCAACTCAGCGTTATCAAATAAATTTTGAGGGCACACAAATGAAGGCCTTGGTAAAAGCCAAATCGCAAGAAGGGATCTGGCTGCAGGACATGCCGAAACCGAAAATCGGGCACAACGATTTACTGATCAAAGTAAAGAAAACCGCCATCTGCGGCACCGACATCCACATCTACAACTGGGATGAATGGGCACAGAAGACTATCCCGGTGCCGATGACGGTCGGCCATGAATTCGTCGGCGTGGTGGAAGAGATCGGTAGCGAAGTACAAGGCTACAAGATAGGTCAACGTGTGTCCGGCGAAGGCCACATCACCTGCGGGCATTGCCGCAACTGTCGTGCAGGCCGCCGGCATCTGTGCCGCAACACGGTCGGTGTCGGCGTGAACCGGCCCGGTTGTTTTGCCGAATACCTGGTCATCCCGGCGGTGAATGCGTTTCCGCTGCCGGATGACATCTCCGATGACGTCGCTGCATTTCTCGATCCATTGGGCAATGCGACGCACACCGCACTGTCCTTCGACCTGGTCGGCGAAGACGTACTGATCACCGGTGCCGGTCCAATCGGTTGCATGGCAGTTGCTATCGCGAAACATGTCGGCGCACGCAACGTCGTCATCACCGACGTTAACGACTACCGGCTGGAACTGGCGCGCAAGATGGGCGCCACCCGTGCCATTAATGTCACGCAGACCAGGATCGAAGATGTGATGAAAGAATTGGGCATGAAAGAAGGTTTCGACGTCGGCATGGAGATGTCCGGCAACGCGCAGGCTTTCCGGCAGATGCTCGCCACCATGAACAACGGCGGCAAGATAGCGCTGCTGGGCCTGCCACCCAGCGACGTGGCGATTGACTGGAACCAGGTGATCTTCAAGGGTTTGTTATTGAAAGGTATCTACGGTCGCGAGATGTTCGAGACCTGGTACAAGATGGTCAGCATGCTCCAGAGCGGGCTCGACATCACCCCGGTGCTTACGCACCACTACCCGATCGCCGACTTTCAGCAGGGTTTCGACGTGATGCGTTCCGGCAAATCCGGCAAAGTGGTGCTGGATTGGAATTAATTGTCTTATGCCGCTAACTTCACTCTAGCGGGCGGCGCAGGAGATACGCTTCTGTCGCCCGCTTTACCCGCCTGAAATCGCGACTCCATCCTGCTGAAATATCAGTTCTCCTCTCCACTACTCCCCGACGCCGAACCGGCGAGCGACCGCGTGGCGATTCGGCGATCGCGACCCCTATCCGCACATAATTCTGGATCACTTTGCGGCGACCCGGCACGGCTCAGCACTGTGCTGCCAAGACCGGACCTCTACTGTCTGCACTGACATGAACATAAGCTGACGACATGAATTCATCCTCGATATCGAATTTCATTCAGCTTTGACATAAAAGCGTCAAATATTCTTCATCAAAATCGACTGGAAATCGGCCAGACCCTGCCTATACTCAGGTCGGCCTTTGGAGTTTCTGCCACATGTTCCTGCACGTCCTGTGCGTGAACGTGCGCCTCACGGGGATCAGGCACCAAAGTATCCGGTCATTACCTAGGGGGTAACGGCCGGGCCAATCAACCTCTATCTGGGGGATAACAAAATGCGTTCTCGAAAATTGCGCGGCCTTGCGGCCGTGCTCATGGCCGTGTGTGCCTGTGTGATTTTAGGCACCTACGCGGCAAGCACCCTGTCACGACCTCATGATCCCGAAGAACGGGAACTGGTGGCCATGACACCTAATGCCAGCACCGGCAGCTGTGGTGTCGAGCGTTGGTCCGTCAAGACCGGTACTGATGCAGACGTGGGATTGGTGAACATCAACAGCAGTACCACGACCACGATCTCGAATCTGAGATCACTCACCGCACCCAGCTCGTTGCCATCCAACAACCGTGTGCAACCCACTGAGACCACGGTATTTGCAGTAGGCGCAACGCTCACCAAGTACAAGCTGGAATCCGATTCGGACTATCACCTGGTCATCCAGGATGCCAACGGCAATACCATGATCGCCGAGATTCCGGATCCCGCGTGTGTCGGTGCGAGCAGTCCGTTCACGTCCGGTATCCAGTCTGCTCGCCAGGTATTTGATAACAAATACTCCGCGAGCGGTTCATTCAAGACGGTGAGCATCCCGGTATGTCTGACCGGTGTTGGTTTCTTCGATTTCCAGCACGGCCAGACCGGAGTTGCACCCAATGCAATCGAGCTGCATCCGGTACTGGGCATTCAGTTCAACCCCACATCATGTAACGGCACCAGCGGCGGTGGCGGTGGTGGCGGCGGCGGTGCAATCGCATTGCAGAACGGCGTCCCGGCTACCAATCTGACCGCGGGCACCGGACAGCAGTTGAACTTCACGCTTGATGTACCCGCAGGAGCCACCAATCTGAGCTTCAACACCAGCGGCGGTACAGGTGATTCTGATATGTACGTCCGCTTCGGTGCTGCACCGACCTTGTCCAGCTATGACTGCCGCCCTTACATTGCCGGCAATGCGGAGACCTGCAACATCAGCAATGTCCAGACCGGAACCTATTATGTGATGCTGAATCCGTACCAGGCTTTTTCGGGTGTCAGTCTGGTCGGTGCTTACACCGCCTCTGGTGGCGGAGGCGGAGGTGGTGGTGGCGGTTCCAGCCAGCTGCTCGGTAACACTGGTTTCGAAAACGGTTCAAGCAACCCCGCACCCTGGACCGCGTCTTCAGGTGTGGTGAGCAACAGCAGCAGCGAACCGCCGCATGCGGGAACCTGGGATGCCTGGCTGGA
>JBOIBL010000078.1:0-6290 GCA_050739495.1 Gammaproteobacteria bacterium
ATCATGGTGTCGCCTTTCTTGAAGCGTTTCCAGCTGCCGGCGCGGATGATTTCCCAGATTTCGGGCTGGCTGAAATCGCTGAAAAAGGCCACCTGGCTGACCATGTTGTAGTGTTCTTGCTCACTGATTTCGGCCGATTTGGTATCCAGGTTGTCGGAGACATTGATCAGGTCACCGGCGATATCCATGCAGGTCTTGTAACGCGTCTTAAGCGGTTTCTTGACGCAGCGCATGACGATGCGATTGAGGACATCGGGAATGTCTCCGCGGAGCTGGCTCACGGGGGCGGGTTCATGGTTGAGTATCTGGTTGGTAAGACCGGGTAGCGTGTCGGACATGAATGGCGGTACCCCGGTCAGCATCTCGTAGATCGTGATACCCATGGAAAAGATGTCGCTCTGGTTGGTGATTTCCAGATCGTTGATCTGCTCGGGCGCCATGTAGCGTGGGGTGCCGACCACGCCACCGATATGCGTGGTCTCGTCGAAAGCGCTCTTGGCGACACCGAAATCGACGATCATCACGTGGCTTTCGGCATTCATCATGACATTGGCCGGTTTTATGTCGCGATGGATGACACCATTGCGATGCGCATAATCAAGTGCCTTGCACATGGCGAAGAAGACTTCGACGACGGACTTGATCGGTAACAAGGTATCGGGTTTGGTATGTGTGGTGAGCGGCTGATAATGTTCAAGATATGTCATCACTACATAGCGTAGATCGTTCTCTTCACCGGCATCCAGAATCGGCAGGATGTTGGGATGGAGCAGACGCCCGGCCATGCGCGCTTCAGTAAAAAAAAGCTTGCGGTAGAGTTTCGCGGTCTTCTCGCTCATGCCCTTGTCAGAGGCATACAGTTTCAGCGCGACCTGTCGGCCGGTTTCGTTTTCGGCAAGATAGACGATGCTGGATGCGCCGCGCCCGAGTTCCCGCCCCAGCGTATATTTGCCAATCTTCATCGACATCCCGGGATCCTCTGCGGTTAAATTTTTAACATTATGAGCAAGACAAGCTTGCTGGTGCGTTGCTGGACCAGCATTTATCCGGCTCCATTGCAGGCCGTCTTCCATAGTATTTCGCTGAGGCTGTCAGGCGTGACTCCGACATTGGGTGCGTCACTCTTCGGCGGCACGATCGTAAATACCTGATCGCCGTGCTTGTCCAGATAGATTTCGTTACGTATCTGGTAGGTGAGCGCCGTGCAATCTGCATCCAGTTCCACGCTGCGGGCAGTATAAGACACCGTATGAATGATGGGCCCAGCAGTGAAGGTTCCGGGTTTCAGGTAGTAAATATGGAATTTTGCCTGTGCAGTTTGATCTGAATTGAGAGTTGGTTTCCCAACCATGTATATTTTCTGGGTGTGGTGTGGATCCATGCTCAGATAGCGGAGTTCGGTCGGGCGCCCGCACGCGGCACGGTACAGTAGACCGCGGACGCTGTCTGCGGTGGCTGGCATGATCTTCGCATCGTCAGAGCCGGGCTGGATATCAAACACTTCGTGATCGGCATTGTCATAATAGACTTCATGCAAAAGGCCTACCTGATAGGTGGCGCAATCGAAATCCAGCGTGCTGATTTTGGTAACGTAACTGACATGCCGCATCGAAGGGGCTGCTATCAGGCTCTGCGTGCCGCTGTATTCGGTTTTAAACCAGGCCTGGGTATCGGTGTTGATTGGCTGGTGTGCAGCCTTGCCCATGACAAATAACTTCTGGGTGCCATCGTCACTGTCGCCGATATAGTCCCATCCGATCGAGCGCCCACACACGGCCTGATACATGATGTCGTTTATGCCGCCGGGGATGACGTGTTCGGTACTGACCCCGCTTGGCGGAGAAGCCTGGTTCAGAACCTGCTTGTCGTCGACGTCGAAGTAACTTCTGTCCAGTACCTGGAGCGATTGATTGCTGCAACTCACCTGCACCCGATCATGTTGTTCGATGTAGCTGTAGGATTTCCCATCGGCACCCGTGATCGAACGTGGCGCCGTATACTGATAACGGAATGCGGTAGTCAGGTTTCCGTCTTGCGGCACCGGGGTTACTGCCGACATCAGGATGTTCTGGGTGCCTTCAGGATCGTTGCCGATGTAGGTCCAGCCATCGCCGGTAACCGTGGCAGGTGGCGTGCTGGCACAACCGGCCATCGCAATCAGCAGCAGGATGCTCGTAAAGCGCTTCACCAACTTGCCCCAAGTATCTGATTTACACGGGGGATACTTTACCTTATTGTCAAACCGAGTGCCTCATGGGGTGTGGCTGAGCAGCTTGGCTGGCTCTATGTGCGGGGACCCGGGTGGAGCAGGGAGCGGAACCGGGCTTCCCGCTCGGCACGGCGGGCCGCTGCCTGATCCAGTATCCGCTGGCGCTCGCTATCGGACGCGCTGCCCCAATCCCGGATTTCATCCAGACTCCGGCCACAGCCGAGACAGATCTCGTGCTCGTCCAGGCAGCAGTTGCGGATGCAGGGAGATGGCAGGGTCCCATTCATGGATTTAATGGATGATCAGGAAAAACGCCAGATAAACCAGGCCATTTGCCAGCAGCAGCAGCGGCGTCAGCTTGCGCCGTGCTGCCAGCAGCAGTACCCAGAGGGTGGCGGCAAACGTCAGCCCCATGGCCCAGAGGATATCCTGACGCGGTTGCCACACGCCGAGCTGCATACCGAAGGCTGGCAGCAACGAACCCTGGAATACCAGCGCGCCGGTGATATTGCCAAATGCCAGGGTATCCTTGCCGCGCCGGATCCAGAGCATGCTGTTGAGCTTCTCCGGCATCTCGGTGGCAACCGGGATCACCAGCAGCGAGAGGATCAGTACGCTGATGCCAGTGACGGTGGCGATCTGCTCAACGCCGTAGACGAACAATTTGGCGCCCCCGATGATTAATGCCAGACCCACGACTAACTGACCGAGTTCGGATGCCAGGCTGTGCTTGAGACCGAGGCGTTTCAGCCACAGCTTGTGTCCGGCAATGGTACCGTGGCCATGCTCGACCAACATCGCCGAAGCACGGATGGTGTTCAGCACATACATCACATACAGAAACACCAGCATTGCGCCGGTCAGCAGACGCAGTCCGGCCGGATGTTGTGGCATGAACAGAGCGAGAAAGCCGATAAAGAAAGCGACCAGAAAATACAGCAGGTCGCGTATAAAGCCGCTGATCTCGGGCTTCAGGCTCTTGCGCCAGCCGCGTTGAGTACCGGCAGCAAGGCCGATCAGCATCATGGCCAACGAGACCAACATCAAAGGTGAACCAAGGATTGCGCCCACACCGATGTGTTCACGTACTTCGATGGATGCACCACCAAAGAATACGGCGATGATAGGGACTACAGTCTCCGGCAATGCCGTAGCCACGGCAGCGAGCACCGAACCTACCAGACCCTCCGAGAGTGCAAAGCGCTCACCAATATGTTCGAGCGCGTTGGTGAACAGCTCGGCGCCGGCCAGGATAATTACCAGTGCCAGCAGTAGCCAGCCCGCATCTATCAACAACATGGTGCTGTCTCCGCGAGCATGTGAGCTGTATCAGCGTACCGGGATTTCATTCCGGGCAGTATGCAGGGCCCGTACCAGCACGTCCACCGGCTGCGCGCCAGACAAAGCGTGACGCCGCTCGAAGATGAAGAATGGCACGCCGCTGATCCCGAGTTGACGAGCAGTGTGGTCTTCATTGCGTACCGCATCGCTTTCTGCTGGACTATCGAACCACGCGGCCAGATCGCCGTTGAGCCCGAGAGTTCCGGCGATTGCGAGCAGGACTTGTCTATCGCCGATATCCTGCCCTTCGATGAAGTAGGCGCGGAACAGGGCCTCGACAGCAGCATCCTGCTTGCCGTGATTCGTGGCAAGCCGGATCAAACGGTGCGAATCAAGCGTGTTGGGACTACGGATGATTTTATCAAACTGAAACTCGATGCCGGCGGACCTGCCAGCATTATCCAGACGCGCGTGGATACGCTGTTCCGCATCCGCACCGAACTTTTCCGCCAGATAGGTCTTGCGATCAAGACCACCGGCAGGCATATCCGGATTCAATTGAAAGGCGTGCCATTGGATGATAGCGTCGGTGATGCCGGTCTCGGTCAACGCCTGTTCCAGATGGCGCTTGCCGATGAAGCACCAGGGGCAAACCGTATCCGAAAAGATATCTATCAGCATCGCCCGTTCAGCGCTCGATTTTTGTATAGATCACGCTGGGTTTGTCGCCACGGCGAGAATAGATGTGCTCGCGACTGAATTCCTCGATGGCTGTATCCCGTTCATGTTCCGTGTCATACCAACGGAACGATTCCCAGTCCGGTCCCAGCAAGTGTGCTGCAGTCATGGGGTCATCAGGCGGCAGGGTACAGCGGATGCCGTAACGTTTGCCGGGTGCGTCGGTAGTCATTGAAGGGCTCGCTCATGTTTGGTAGTTAGGCGTTCAGTTAACGTGTAGACGCGACGCACGGGTACCTTGAACCGCCGCGTATCAATAGCCTGCAACCGCAGGCTGATTCCCCATTTGAAAAAGGGGGATGAAGGGGGATTTGGGAAATGAAAATCCTCCCCCGCCTTCCTTTTCCAAAGGAGGGGGTTGAAAGAGCAAGCCGTAGCACGCTGCGCCACCGATTCCTGTCCATCGCTCAACATTTTTACTGAACGCCTAAGGTTTGGTAGGAGGTTATTTTAGCGCCAATTCCGTGCGGATTCTGCGTTCAGTCGAATCTCGCCGTTGTATGTACGGGCGGCGTTTCTTTGCCGAATCAGGTCTGGGCAAAATAGCACTGCAGGTATTCGTCAAAACTGAGTGTATCCGCGGCCTCCAGGTTGGCCTGGTCAGCCAGCGATTGTCGTGCCTGGCGGGTGAAGTCCGCCGCGACATCGGTTGTCAGTTTGCGACTCAGGAAAAACTCACGGTGTCGCTTCGACAGGCGCTGTGCGAAATGAAAGAAACTTTCCCCGTGCTCGCGCATCTCGCTCAGGATACGAGCCGATGGCGTGCGTTCTGAGTCAATGATCGCCTCGCGTTGCAACGCCAGAGCGGATGCATAGGGTCGGGACGGGTCGTCGCCATCCAGTGCGGCACAGATGCCGGGAAGTTGATCAGTAATTTCAGTGGCCCAGGTTCGCAGGGGAATTTCCCGGCCATTACGTAGCAGCTTCAACTCCGGATCTCGCCCGTGACGTGCAGTTACCGCCTGGTTATGGCTGATTGCCGCCTGTTCATCGGCATCGCCGGGCGCGCTATCGCCCAACAAGCAAGCTATCAGCAAGGCTTCGATGAAGTGGAGCGAATGTACTGACACGCCCAGTGGGTCATAGGCGTTGACATCCAGCGCCCGCACTTCTGCGTACCGCACGCCGCGTTTACGCAATGCCAGAGTCGGGCGTTCGCTGCGTTTGATCGGCTGTTTGGGGCGCACGAAGCTGTAGAATTCGTTCTCGATCTGCAGGATGTTGGCGTTGAGTTGCCGGTATTCACCGTTGACCTTGACACCGATTGCTTCATATTCGGGTTCCGGTGTGGTGATGGCGTGGGTCAGGGTCTGTACATAGTCATCGAGACTGTTATAGCTGATACCGACGCGCGACTGGTGCTTGTTCTTGTAGCCGATATCGCTCATGCGCAGCGAAGTAGCGAACGGTTCGTACCAGGTATTGGCATCGAATTCGCTGAATTCGAGTTTGTGTCCACGCAGGAAGCTCTTGCATACCGCCGGCGAAGCGCCGAACAGATAGAGCAGCAACCAGCTGACGCGCTGGAAATTCCTGAGCATGCCGAAATAGCGCGCATCCACGAAGTTGCGCAACGGACCCGTGTCACCATCCAGTGACTGGAGTACCGGCCACAAGGCTTCCGGGAACGAATAATTGAAATGCACTCCGGAGATGGTTTGCATGCTGCGGCCATAGCGGTAGCCGAGCCCGCGCCGATAGACATGCTTCATCATGCCGACGTTCGAACTGCCGTAATTGGCGATGGGGATATGCGCATCGTCTTCAAGCACACACGGCATGCTGGTTGCCCACAGCATCTCGTTATCGAGGTGCTGATAGACGAAGCTGTGGATATCGCACAGGGAATGCAGAGTGTCGCGGGTATCGGCAAACGGTGAAGTCACCAGTTCGATCAGTGCTTCTGAATAGTCGGTAGTGATGTGTGGGTGAGTGAGCGCCGAGCCGATTGCCCGTGGGTGCGGCGTTTGAGCCAGGCAACCGCGGCTATTTACCCGCAGGCTCTCCTTCTCCAGACCTTTCTGCCCGTCACGCAGGATAGACCGATCCTGTGTCAGGAGAC
>JBOIBL010000079.1:0-4666 GCA_050739495.1 Gammaproteobacteria bacterium
CTTCACGAGATATTCGCGGCAATATCGCAAATTTGGCGCCGTCTTAATCTCTGGGTGCTTTAATATTGCTTTGATTTCAGATGCGAAAACGAATAAGCCATCCTTCTTGTAATAGTGTAATGGCTTAATGCCAAATCGATCTCTAGCAAAGAAGAATTGCCGTTTTTCATTATCGTATATAACAAAAGCCCACATGCCATTAAATCGGCTAAGGCAATCAACTCCCCATTTTTCGTAGGCCGCAAGAATAACTTCCACATCCGTCTTGGTATGAAAGCTGACACCAGATTCCATTAGTTCATTTTTCAGTTCGATATAGTTGTATATTTCGCCGTTATATGTGATCCAATATCGCCCGGCATGGCACATGGGCTGATGTCCGGCTTCTGACAAATCAATGATGGAAAGTCTTCGGTGTCCGAACCAAACGCGATTGTCTTCAAAGCTTTGATACCCTTCGCCATCAGGACCCCTATGGGCCAATGTGCGATTAATACCTTGAATTATCTTTTCGCCAGTACGTTCTTTGCTAATGACGCCGGATATACCGCACATAATTAATGATTTCCACCATTCAAGTATTTGCTAGATCTGAAAATAATAATTGATGATCAAGAAATAGTCCCACTCATCAAAGCTTGCTTAACGGCATTACTTACACTTTCCAGTGTTACAAGCTGGAGATAGGGATGCATCGGCAAACTGATTACTGTCTCGGCTGCGCACTCCGAATGCGGCAAATTTCTGCCTGGGTCCTTGAACGCTGGTTGTTGATGTATCGGCAGCGGATAGTGAACGGCGGTTGGCACACCGGCCTTTTTCAATGTTGCGGCGATATCTTCACGGTCAGCTACGGCCACCGTATATTGTGCGTAAACGCAGGTATTGTGCTGTTCGATGAGCGGCGTCTCCACCAAACCCTTAAGTAATTCAGTATAGCACCGACCTATCTCAATCCGTTTGCTAACTTCCTCGTCGAATATGGGTAACTTCGCTAACAACACAGCGGCTTGTAGGGTGTCGATCCGACCGTTCACGCCGACACGGATATGGTGATAACGTCGATCCTGGCCATGACGGCTCACTTGGCGCAGGATGGTTGCCAGTTTTTCGTCGCTGGTAAAAAGTGCGCCGCCATCCCCATAACATCCAAGGGGCTTGGACGGAAAGAAACTGGTCGCGCCGATCAGCGACAAATTACAGGACTTTTTGCCTTTGTAAGTCGCGCCAAAACTCTGCGCGGCATCTTCGATAACAGGCAGCCTGTATTTCGCCGCAATCGCATTGATCCTATCCATGTCGGCACACTGACCGTAGAGGCTGACCGGCACAATCGCCTTGGTCCGGGGCGTAATCGCGGCTTCAATAAGATCAGGATCAATATTGTAGGTTCGTGGATTGATATCGACGCAGACCGGGCGTGCGCCCAGCACTGCTGCGGTTTCTGCCGTTGCAATGTAGGTAAACGACGGTGTGATAACTTCATCGCCTGGACCAACTCCGACGGCCATCATGGCGATCAGCAATGCATCCGTACCACTGGCGACGGCAATGCAGTGCTTGGCGCCCGTATAGTTCGCCAACCTTTCTTCCAATTCGGCTACTTCAGGTCCGAGAATATACTGGCCGTGTTCAAGCACTGCCTGAATTCGCCGGTTGACGTCTGCTTCAATGCGACGATATTGTGTTTTGAGGTCAATGAAATCCATTCCGGCACACCGTTAGTTTTGGACCAGTACGCATTTATCTTTCACAAGCCGATAACGATCGCCGGTGTTGGCACAGATTGCTTCCAGTCCGTCACCTTTTACCGGCAAATCCAGGCGCTCCCCGAAGCGACTCATCCAGCCGATCTGACGCGCGGGAACACCGATCATGAGCGCGTAATCCGGAATATCGCTATTAACCACCGCTCCGGCACCAATGAACGCATATTGTCCCACAGTGATACCGCATACAACAGTACAGTTTGCGCCCAGCGTCGCGCCTTTCCTTACCAGGGTATTTCGATATTCGTCTTTGCGGGATACGGCAGAACGGGGATTGTAGACGTTGGTAAAGACCATGCTGGGACCACAGAACACATCGTCTTCCAGGGTTACGTTGTCATAGACGGAAACGTTGTTCTGGATTCTTACGTTGTTGCCGATAACAACCCGGTTCCCAACAAAGACGTTCTGTCCAAGCGCACACCGCTCTCCGATGACCGCACCACTGCAAACATGCACCCAATGCCAAACCCGCGTGCCTTTCCCTATACGGGCACCGGCATCGACAATCGCTGTCTCATGCACTGAATAATCCACGCTATAACCTCAGTATTCCAGCGGCAACGACACGCGCCGACCGTCCCGAGCAGAAATGTAAGCGGCGATAAGCAGTTCCAGCGAGCGCAAGCCTTCGCGACCATCAGTTTCCGCTTCCGCTTCGCCACGCAGGGCCTTGATGACGTTGTCGTAATACAACGGATGCCCGAAACCATACACAGAGGTTGTTTCGTAACTTGCTTTCTTGATGTGTTCGTCATCCGGATCGGTTTCGGCGAATTGCCAGTGCTGGACTTCATTGACCGCGACGCCACCAATCTTTACCGTTCCCTTCTCACCCAGAATGGTGATGGAACCTTCCAGATTCTGCGGGTACGTCAGCATGGTCACATTCATGGAGCCGAGCGCACCGGAACGCCACTTTATGCTGACGACGCCGGTGTCTTCCACCTCGATGTTGCGGGCCAGGGTTGCGGTGAAAGCCTGCACGCTCTCCACCGGGCCAATCAACCAATCCAGAAGATCGACGTAATGGCTGGCCTGATTCATGAAGGCGCCGCCATCGAATTCCCAGGTGCCACGCCATTTAGCACTATCATAGTAGGACTGCGGACGAGCCCAGAAGACATTGATATTGACCATGTAGATGCGTCCGAAACGCCGCTTCTCCATGGCACTTTTCAGCAACTGCAAAGTTGAATTGCGCCGGTTCTGCTTGACCACAAACAGGCGTACCCCCGCATCGTCACACGCCTTGACCATGCGCTTGCCATCTTCCCAGCGCGTGGCCATGGGTTTTTCCGTGACCACGTGCAACCCTGCACTAGCCACCTGAATACTCTGACTTGCATGCAAGCCGCTCGGGGTTGTCAGCACCACCGCATCAAATCCACCGGCCTGCAACATCGCTTCAAGCGATGAATACCCCTTGGCGCCCGTGCTGTCGCTCGCAGTCTTGAGCATGACCGGGTCGGTATCGCATACCGCCACCAGTTCCACGCGATCGGCGTGTTTCTGGAACGATTCAAAATGTTTTGCGGCGATGCGCCCGCAACCGACCAGTGCAAAGCGGATCTTTCTGTCGCGAATGGTCTTGTAAATGCCGGTCATGTTGATACCGCCCTCACGCTCTCACCACGTTGTCATATTGCCCGCGATACACACCGCGACTGTCGACGATCAGCCGCGCATGCTTAAGGATCAGTTCATAGTCGAAATTCTGATGATCGGTGCCCACCAGCACGCAGTCGAACTGTGCCAGCGACTGTGCCGTCAAAACGACGCTCTGCAGATCAAAGCTGTGTTCCCTCATCTTCGGAAATACCGGCACATACGGATCGGAATACTCGACCAGGGCGCCCTTGTGCCGGAGGATTTCCATGATGTGCACCGACGGCGACTCGCGCATGTCGTCCACGTTCTTCTTGTATGCGATACCCAATACCAGAATCCGGCTGCCTTTCAACGCCTTGCCATGATCGTTCAGTCCATTCACGACTTTGGACACGACCCAGTCCGGCATGGCGCTATTGACTTCACCGGCCAATTCAATGAAACGGGTGTGCACACCGTATTCGCGGGCTTTCCACGTCAGATAGAACGGATCGATCGGGATACAATGTCCGCCCAGCCCGGGACCCGGATAATACGGCACGAAACCGAACGGCTTGGTCGCAGCTGCATCTATCACTTCGCGGATATCGATACCCATGCTGTCGGCCACGATCTTCATCTCGTTGACCAGACCGATGTTGACCGCGCGGTGAATGTTCTCCAGCAACTTGGTCATCTCGGCAGCGCGCGTAGAACTCATCGGCACCACCTTGTCGATGACCTGTCCATAAAGTGCCAGGCCGATCTCCCGGCAGGCAAGCGTGTGCCCGCCGCATACTTTCGGAATGGTGCTGGTCGAGAAATTCGGGTTACCCGGATCTTCGCGTTCCGGCGAGAACACCAGGAACACATCCCTGCCGACGACGAAGCCCCGGCTTTCGATACGGGGCTTGAGTTCCTCATCGGTGGTCCCGGGATAGGTCGTGCTTTCAAGCGACACCACCTGACCGGGACGCAGGTGCGGCACCAGCATGTCCATGGTATTGGTGACAAACGAGAGATCAGGCTCGCGGTATTTGTTGAGCGGAGTCGGCACGCAGATAATCAGCGCATCAGCCTTGTCTGCGCGTGCGAAATCGGTAGTCGGTTCAAAACCGTTCTTCGTCGCGTGTGCGATCTTGTCC
Organism: Gammaproteobacteria bacterium; assembly: GCA_050739495.1. Classification (GTDB taxonomy): domain Bacteria; phylum Pseudomonadota; class Gammaproteobacteria; order Natronospirales; family REEB76; genus DASSKW01. The sequence continues at coordinate 4,505 of JBOIBL010000079.1, forward strand.
GCACCGATATGCTTGATGTAGCTTTTCCCGGCTGCAAGCATATCCACTTTCGCCACATCGATATCTAACCCGATTACTTTGTAACCGACTTCAATAAAACGCAGCATCAACGGCAGACCGACATAACCCAAACCTACAATGCCGATAACAGCATCGCGATTG
>JBOIBL010000080.1:0-4967 GCA_050739495.1 Gammaproteobacteria bacterium
TCCTACCGAGCGGTGCTGCGAATAACGCCCGAGCAGTAAATGGCAGATTTTCTGCTCCTTCTCCCCGTGTGCGACCGCCAGGAAGGCGGAAGTCCCGGAAACGCAGGAGCAGTTTCCGGGAAAAGCCGGAATTCAGATCTTTATTGGCGATCTTCCTTTCCGTTCATCAACGTATAACCCGTCGGCAGTTCGGTGCTGAACCTGGCAGCATCGATCGGCGTGTCCATGCTCAGCTTGATGTGCTGGCTGTACGTGGAACCTTGATCGCCGATAATGTTGACCGCACGCGGGACACCGTCACGATCCGCCCAGAGTACGATGTGCATGCCGCTGACATTCAATGACCAGCCTTGGGTCGGCATGCCGTCGATCACTTTGCTGCCCGGCAACAACGTCGCCTTGCCCTTGAACTTCTGCACAGATTTCAGCCAGTCGAGCGCGTGACTGCCATGCGTGGTATCGGGCTGAGTGATCGTCATGCGCATGGCCTGATGACTGGGATGCAGCAAGGTGAGGATGGTGCCGCTGCTCTGATTCACAATCACGCTGGTGGTATCGCCGATGTCGGTATGCGCATCGCCTTTGCGGTTGGTCCAGACCTGGATGGTCGGCAGGTCAATGCCATTGGCGCGCTGGGTGATGGTCATGGTCAGCGTGGTGAAGTCGCGCAGCCGCGCCTGCACCGCAGCGAATGCACTGCCCTGGCTGGTGAACAGCGTGGGCGCCAATACGCCAACGATTGCGAGGGCAGCAGCAAGTCCTGCATAGGCCAGACCGCGGGTGCCGAACAATCCGCGCGATGCGTGTTTGGCTTCGCGTTCGTCCAGCGCGGTATTGAGCTTGCGCTGGGCGGCATCGAGCATTCCGGCATCCGGCTGCTGGGCCGAGAGCGCCTGGACGTGGGTAGTGAGCCCGTCGGACAGATCGAGTTTTGCAGTGTTCATGATTCTATCTCCGGCATTTGATTAAAGACGCGGCCCAACCGGGTTTCGAGTGCGCGGGTCGCACGGTGCAGACAGACACCGACGTGATTTGCACTCATCCCGGTTGCGGCCGCAATGTCGGCAACCTCGAGACCCTGGATGCAACGCAAGGTGAAGCACTCGGCCTCGCGCGGTTTGAGCCGGGTGATTTCCCGGCGCAGCCGCTCGGCTTTTTCGATCTGGAGCACTTCATCCTCGGCACTGGCGACGCTCTGCGAGGTGCTGGCCCGCCACAGCGGTTGCAGCAGTCGCCAGCGTTTGCGCTGACGCATACGATCAATCGCCAGCCGCACCGTCAGTGTTGTCAGCAGGGCCTGCCATGAGGTCACTTCACCCATGGGGCGTTCGAGCAGACGCACGAACACGTCCTGTTGCACATCCTCGGCCTGGGCGCGGTCGCCCAACATGCGGAACGCCACTCCGAACACATGGCGGCCATGAAGGTCGGCCAGTCGGGCGACTTCCACGGATGACAGGGGTTCCGTGCGGTTTTCTGCTGCCGAAGGCATGAGGTCTCTCCTGGGTTGCCTGTAACCAAGACGCACGGGATAGGGGAGAACTTACAGGAAATTGATCCAGGTTGGAGCGCGAGGTCCGATGTCGCTTCGTTACGGATTTTGATTACAAATCATGGTTAGCTTGTCGCCTTCCACCATCTGTCACCCGGTTCATTGATGTACTTCCGATAGACATACGGCCAGGGGATGGCGATGGGGAAGATGATGCTCATGAGGCACGCGACGATGGTTTGCTTGGTATCCGCATCCACCATGCCGGCGTTATGCAACGGCAGGGCGAAGGCGAGCAGCCAGGTGGATTTCCAGATGAGTTCGAAGAACAACAACGGCAGCATTTTGAGCGGATAGCGCAGACCGATGATGGCCAGCACCGCCACCGTTCCCAGGATGCTGGACACCACGCCGTCCATCAGCGGTGTCGACAGTTTGTGATGGACGATTCCCGGCCACACGGTGAGGCCAAGTCCCACGAGCAACAACAGGTAGGTGGCTCTCAATAAGTACAGGCGGAACGTACTGACTTCGGACATGACGCAGCCCTCCCCAACGATGTGCCTTAATCATACGCTCGGCTGAAAAACCAACCCCGGGTTGCGGCCCGGGGTTGTGTTTGTGTTAACCGGCATTGCCCTCAGTGGGCGGTTCGCCGTGATGGTGATGCCGGTGTTCCCGCAAGGTCTGTTTGAATTGCTCGCGTTCTTCCGGCGTCATCTTGGACCAGCGTTCGGCCATGCGATGACGCCAGTGACCATGGTGCTGAGCGCCTACGCGCAGCTTGCCGAAAAGAATCCAACTCAGGATCAGCAGCCCGAAGGCCTGTGTGTAGCTGATGGTCTTCAGTCCGAAAATTGCGGGCATGAGCCAGTTCCAAAGGCCCATCACCACGAAGCCGAACAGGACGACGGCGACGGCCACAACAATGGCAATCACGACAGCTCTTTTTATCCGGTGACGTATCATTTTGATCTCCTCATGTTTCCTTGAATTCTTCATAAATGGCTCGTAAGCGTTTACGCAAATGTTGTACGGCGTAATGTTTGCGGCCGAGCAGGGTGTTCACACTCAATCCCGTTTCGGCGGACAGTTCCTTGAAGCTGCGTCCGTCCAGCTCATGGGCGATGAACACGTCCTGCTGTTCGGTGGGTAGTTCGTTCAATGCCCGGTCGAGTTCATCGAGCAACACGCTACGCAGGTAGGCGGCTTCCGGTCCGTCTTCCACCGACGGTAACAGTTCATCGATGCTCAAGTTTTCGTCATCATCTCTATCGGATTGCGTTACCTCGCTGATCGCCTCGGTCTTGCGTCTGCGAAAGAGGTCGGTGATCCGGTTTTTTGCGACCCGGAACAGCCAGGCGCTGGCGTGTTCGATGGGCTGCATCAGGCTATATGCCTCGATCAATTCGGCGAACACGTCCTGCAGGATGTCTTCCGCGTCCGCATCGTTGGCAACCCGCTTGCGGATGAAGTTCCGCAGCCGCGGCCGCTCATGCGCGATTTCCGCGGCGACGCGTTGCCTTCGATCGGCGGTCATCCAGGCAGCCTCGGCCGTTTCATGCATATGCTCTGTAGACGTTTGAGAGACGGAAATATTGTAGGGAAAGCGATGCCCATCAGGGGGAATAGAAAGCAGGCGCTGATTCAGCGCCCTTTTTGGGGTGCTCCAGCCAGTTATTCATATATCATTCGGCTTAAACCGAATCCCTTAATAGCCCGGTGATGAATTTATGACATCTTCAGCCATGGAAATCTCCTCTACGACCATCGCCGATGCCCAGCGTGAAATGCGGTTTTCCTATTACGGTGGTGCGCCGGGCATGCTCACCTCCGCGACGGTGTGGCTGGTCGCCGGGTTGGTGTCCATGCTCGTTTCCAATGAGCGCGCGGTCTGGGTCCTTTTTATTGGTGGCGCCCTCATTCACCCGGTCGCTGTATTGCTGAATAAAGCGCTGGGCCGGCCGGGGTCGCACACACGGGGCAATCCATTCGGCACCCTGGCGCTGGCCAGCACCTTCTGGTTGATATTGTCGTGCCCGCTTGCGTATGCGGTGTCGCTGCTCCATATGGAGTGGTTCTTTCCCGCCATGCTGTTTGTGATTGGCGGGCGTTATCTGATCTTCTCGACCATGTTCGGCACGCGTACTTATTGGTTTTGTGGGGCGGCGCTTGCCCTGGCCGGTTACCTGCTGGGGCAAGCTCATGCATTACCGATGCTGAGTGCGTTCACCGGTTCCGCAATCGAAGCCACGTTTGGTGTGGTTATCTTCGTGAGCGCGCAGCGTGAGACGTAAGCGGGCGCCGATTTTTTTATCTGCTTGAAAGCGGTTTCCTGAAACTCACACTGGCAGATGCGGCGCCACCGGAGCCGTATTGCGCCATGTAGTGAATGAAATCGACGCTGCCGATTTTATTCCTGTGCCGCGTAGCCGATCGAGAACGAACCTGGCCCCATGTTGACGCCGGCACTTATGCTCATTACGGAGAGCAGGGTTTCCACCTTGTGCGCATTGGCGTATTTCACGAATTTCACGTAGTCGGGATTTTGCCGCATGACGTCGGGGTTACCTGCGTAACTCATGCAGACGACATTGCTGCGTAAACCGCGCTTGATTTCTGCGGCGGCCATCTCGAACATTTGTTTAACCGCCTTGTCGAATCCATGAACTTTGTCGACCGGGCCGGTTTCGCCACGATAGGCCTGCAGGATGGGTTTGATATCGAGCATGGTGCCGAGCTGATATCCGAGCCAGCTGACGCTACGATCGCCGCGCGCCCGTGCCCGGGTGCGCACATAAATGAGATCTTCCGGTACAAGATAGGCGTGTACGTAATTTGTAAACGCATCGACCTGTGGACGCAGTTGATCGAATGTCAAATGACCTTCTTCCAGCAATCTCAGTGCTTCGTACACGATAATTCCCTGGCCGGTGAACAGGCTCTTGCTGTCGATCACGCGCAACGAGAAGGCGCCTTCAATGCCGGCCTGTTGCCGGCGTTCCTTGTAACCACTTAAAATCGCGAATGAAGCCTTGGTGGCGTGATCAAAAATCGGGCTGCGTGAACCCATGACAGTTATCACCAGAACGTGATCGTATTTGAGGACGTATTTGTCCAGAAACAGATCCCGGAATTCCTCGACGCTCAGGGGTTCGGTTTCCGCAACGACATCCTTGTGTTCCAGGTAGTAACGATAGAATTCCATCGTCCCCTGTTCGTTACGTTCGTCGATAAAGGTGCGGTCGCCGAAGCGCACACGGACGGGTAGTACCTCAATGCCATGCTTGTCAATGAAGGATCGCGGCAGATCACAGGGTGGATCGATGACAACGCCGATTCTCATGAATTGTCTCCTGATGGATCAGGATGATGCCAGGAACTCGACGCGGCGTACTGTATGGCGGCGCGGCAGAGTACGAAGCGTTCCTTGCTGCGGAGGCAATACCCGGTTTGTTTTTGGAGTCGGTATGGG
>JBOIBL010000081.1:0-12009 GCA_050739495.1 Gammaproteobacteria bacterium
GGTACCCCAACAATATCCATCATTGGATCAACATCGCGACCGCCGGAGATTTGACCGCACTTGACCGTCATGTACATAACGATTTCCATAACATGATTAAATGGGGTCTGGTGGAAGACATCGTGGATCGTACCCGAGGGATCCATAGTTATTTTCGTACTGCCGCAGGTCCCAATCCACACCGCTGTTATGGCTATTTTTTCAATCCCGTAGTTGCACGCGTCATTATCGATTGGTTGAAGGGAAATGCTTTCGTCGTCGGAACATGAACCGTCCCGGTTTCGGCCAGATAGTGCGCTGATCTGCCTGTTCAGAAGCGACGTTGTGCTCCATCTGTTTCCCGGCTGGCGGGGCCCTCAATCCACTGACCTGCTGCTGGATGCCCCGCCTATCTGGTAAAATCTGCCCCGAATTGGGTACTGGTGTCGACTTCCGGGGAGCAGGCGCCAGCAACCTATCAATCCAGTCCGGTCCGTGAAAGAGGTTTCATAGTCATGAATTTGCAGGAATTAGGCCAGATCGCGCACCAGTTGGTGGCCGATAACCGCGGGATTCTCGCGGCTGATGAAAGTACCACCACGATCGAGAAGCGCTTCAAGGCTATTGGTATCGCTTCCACTGAAGAAAACAGGCGCGCTTACCGTGAGATGCTTTTTACTACCCCGGGGGCAGAAAAATTCATCAGCGGCGTGATTATGTATGACGAGACCATCCGCCAGAAAACCAGAGCGGGTGTGCCGTTTCCTGAATTCCAGAGCAAGCTTGGTATCGTGCCTGGCATCAAGGTTGACAAAGGCGCCAAGCCGCTGGCTGGCAGCCCCAATGAGAAGATCACCGAGGGGCTGGATGGGCTGCGCGAGCGCCTGCAGGAATATCACAAGCTTGGTGCGCGGTTCGCCAAATGGCGCGCCGTGATCGATATTGCGGATGATATTCCGACCGAATACTGCATCCGTGCCAATGCCCAGGCGCTGGCACGCTATGCAGCCTTGTGCCAGGAAGCCGGCCTGGTGCCTATCGTCGAACCGGAAGTACTGATGGATGGGTCCCATACCATCGAACGTTGTGCCGAAGTGACCAGCGCCACGCTCAAGACGGTCTTCGATGAGCTCTACGCTCACCAGGTTGCCTTGGAAGGCATGCTCTTGAAGCCGAATATGGTCATCAGTGGCATGAAATGCGCCACCCAGGCAGGAATCGAGCAGGTCGCCCGGGAAACGGTCCGGATACTGAAGCAGCGGGTGCCGGCGGCTGTGCCGGGGATCGTGTTCCTTTCCGGGGGGCAGAGCGCGGAGCTGGCTACGGCACATCTGAATGCGATGAATGCACTCGGCGGCTCCTACCCTTGGGCGCTCAGCTACTCGTACGGGCGCGCCCTGCAGGCGCCAGCCTTGACGGCCTGGAAGGGTCAGGATGCAGGTGTGGCCGCTGGACAAGCAGCACTCCATCACCGCGCTCAATGCAACAGTGCGGCATGCGCTGCTACTTATTCATCCAGGATGGAACAAGCCGCCTGACCTCTCGGGGTATTCGCCGCCTTTTCAGGGTTGGAAGCGTATGCAATTCAAGGTGGTTTGACGGGGTGAGAATGAACACTTAGACTAGACCGTCCAGTCTAATTCCAGATTTTAACCACCTGCAATCGTTCACGACAGGGCAAGTCATGGCAGCTAGCAGTCAGAAAGACAGTGACAACGTAGTTGAGATTACGGGTCTCAAATACCGGCGGGGCGAAAAGCTGATCTTTGACCGGCTGAATATCACTATTCCGCGTGGCAAGATCACAGCCATCATGGGGCCGAGTGGCACCGGCAAGACCACCTTGCTGCGCATAATGACGGGGCAGGTGTTGCCAGATCGTGGGCGGGTGATCGTCGAGGGCCTCAACATGGCGCGTCTCGATGGCGATGATCTCTACGAACTGCGCAAGAGCATGGGCTTCCTGTTCCAGAACGGCGCCTTGTTCACGGATTACAATGTATTCGAGAACGTCGCATTCCCGTTGCGTGAACACACCAGGTTGCAGCAACGATTAATTCATCACGTAGTCCTGATGAAACTGCAGGCAGTCGGCTTGCGTGGGGCCTGGGACATGATGCCAGGCGAGATGTCGGGTGGTATGGCAAGACGGGTGGCGCTGGCACGCGCCATCGCGATGGACCCCAAGATTATTTTCTACGACGAGCCGTTCACCGGACTCGATCCCATTTCCATGGGTGTGATCGTACGTCTGATAAGGGTCCTGAATGACAGCCTTGGGCTTACCAGCGTGATCGTATCTCACGACGTCGCGGAAGTTTCCTCGGTCTCGGATCAGAGTTATCTGATCTCAAACGGCAAGGTGGTCGCGCGCGGTACGCCGGAAGAGCTGGAGCGCAACAAATCTGCGTGGGTACGGCAATTTCTCGAGGGCCTTGCCGACGGACCGGTACCTTTCCATTACCCAGGGCCTGACTACGCAACACAGTTACTTGGTGAGGAGTCCGTCTGATGGGTCTGCTGCGCGAAGCCTATTACATCATCCTCGAGTTTCTCGAGATGCTTGGTGCCAGCGGACTGTTCCTTTTACGTCTGATCAAGTTGACCCCGCAAAGTCTGTTGCGCCCACGACTGATCTTCCAGCAGGTGTTTTCGGTTGGAGCGATGTCGCTGGTCCTGATAATGGTTTCCGGTTTGTTTATCGGCATGGTGCTCGGCTTGCAGGGGTACAACACGCTCAACAAGTTTGCCGCTACTTCGGCACTGGGTACGCTGGTAGTGCTGTCGCTGTTACGTGAGCTCGGTCCGGTGGTAACCGCCTTGCTGTTCGCCGGGCGTGCTGGCACCGCATTGACCTCCGAGATTGGCCTGATGCGGGCTACGGAACAGATTGCCGGTATGGAAATGATGGCAGTTGATCCGGTGCGCCGCATCGTCGTACCGAGGTTTCTTGCCGGTGTCATCTCGATGCCATTGCTGGTCGGTATCTTCAATGCAATCGGTGTGCTGGGTGGATTCCTTGTGGGCGTAACCCTGATGGGCGTCGATGTTGGTGCTTTCTGGTCCCAGATACACAGCACAGTCGATCTGCACGAGGATTTCATGAGTGGCGTTATAAAAAGTATCGTATTCGGTATTGCCACCACGCTGATTGCCGTATTCGAGGGTTACTATGCGCAGCCTACTGCCGAAGGCGTAAGTCGGGCTACCACCCGAACGGTCGTAAACAGCGCGCTGGCAGTACTGGCACTTGATTATCTTCTCACCGCTTTCATGTTCTGAGGTTCAGCGTCATGAAACAGACACGCACAGTCGAGATCGTCACGGGGTTCTTCATAATCCTTGGGTTCATCGCGCTCTATGTGATTGCCACCCGCGCGACCAATATCAGGTCCTATGGGGATACCAACGGCTATAGCGTCACCGCCAGTTTCACCAACGTAGGTGGGCTCAAGGTACGCGCCCCCATCACCATGTCGGGTGTAGCAGTAGGACGGGTCAGCGATATCCGCCTGGATCCAAAGACATTCAATGCCATCGTGACCTTGCAGATCAACGGCAAATATAATGAAATCCCGGATGACACTACTGCGAGCATACTTACCTCGGGCCTGCTTGGCGAACAATATGTCGGTTTGAGTCCTGGCGGTTCGGAAACCTTTCTCAAACAAGGCAGTCAGATCACGTATACGCAATCTGCGATCGTGCTGGAAAACCTTATCGGCAAGTTCCTGTCGTCAGGCAAGGCGACTTCAGGGGGTAAATGATATGCGCATGAAAATACTGTCTGTATCCGTGATGCTGCTGGCTTTGTTGCTGTCCAGTTCTGCCGCGATTGCGGATACGGGTAAGCCGGCTGCCACACCTTCCCCCGATCAGGTGGTCCGGGATACAGCAAAAAGCATGTTTTCCGCAATGAATCAGAATAAAGAGGAATTAAAAAAACATCCGGAAAAGCTATACGGTCTGATTGGTAACATTTTGCTGCCAAATTTCGATTTTGATTATGCTTCAAGATTGGTACTTGGACGCTACTGGCGCAGCGCGACACCTGCGCAACGCAAGGCATTCGAGGACGCATTTTACAAATTCCTGGTGCACAGTTATGCAGATGGGATGCTCAAAGGGAATTATTCCGAACGTGACGTCGCAGTTGAACCATGGCGCGGCACGGATAGCGATACACGGACGCTGGTACGCAGCAAGGTCATGCGTGAAAATGCCCCCCCCGTAGAGGTGGATTATGCGATGGTGAAAACCAAGGGTGGCTGGAAGGCATTTGATATCACTATAGAAGGCATCTCATATGTAATGAATTACCGCAACCAGTTCGGGTCCGAGATCGAACAGAATGGCCTGGATGCGTTAATAAAACGCCTGAATGCAGATGCTGATAAAGCCAGCGCAGCAAAGAGCGACGCCAAGTGATGGATAAGCTCGGCTTTAATGTGGAAGAGGGTGGGAGATTCCTGCTGCAGGGCAAGATGGATTTCGAGTCTGTTCCGGCTGCTCTAGATGAGAGCCTGCGTTTGTTTGCGGATCTACCGAGTATCGAGCTGGACTTTTCTGATGTGAGCGCTACTGATAGTGCAGGGCTGGCATTGCTGGTGGAATGGGTTGGCTGGGCGAAACGAGAGCATCGCAAACTCAGTTTCCGGCACCTGCCGAAACAGGCGCTCGCTCTGGCCAGGATCAGTGATGTGGAAAAGATGCTGCCGGTTAGCTAGGGATTGTATTCAGATGTTTGGATAAAACATGGCGGTGGGTAATTATCCACCGCTATTTTTTTGTATTTCTGGCGAGACTACTGCCGAAGCGGGAGGTGCTCCGGTCGAAGCTGCCGGGGCAGACATGTCGTCTGGGCTGCCATCATCCGGCAGGTCAGGATAGTCCGGGTACTGCACCGGTGGATTACCATCGTAAATCTTGTAGCGGCGATGCTGGATATAGGCGTCGCGAACGAAAGTATATGGATCGAAGGCGCTATCGAGAGTTGCATTCAAATTCATCAACCCCGCACGTGTATCGATGCCTTCAACGACATACGAGCCATTACGGTAGCGAACCCGCAGGTTGCTCCATACCGGATTCAGGTAAGTGTCTGTGTAAAGGCCGCCGGCATCACGCACGGTGCTTGGACCCAGGATAGGCAGGACGAGGTATGGGCCCGAAGGGACCCCCCAATGCGCCAGTGTTTGTCCGAAATCCTCATCGTGTTCCGGCAGACCGACATGAGAGGCTACGTCAAAAAAACCTAACAAGCCAAAAGTGCTGTTGATTAGAAATCGCCCAGTATCCTTGAGCGTTTGTGTGCCTTTGGCTTGCAGTATGTCGTTGGCGATGTCTACCGGTTCGCCAAGGTTTTCGATGAAATTGTGAATGCCGGTACGGGCATGTTGCGGGACAGCGCGCGTATAGGTCCGTGCAACAGGCCGTGCGATCGCCTTGTCGATCTTGTCATTGAAAGCATAGGTTGCGCGATTCAGTTTCTCCCATGGATCTTTGGTCTGGGTCGTATATTCCGGTGGCGCGGACGCGCAACCGGTAATAACCAGTATCACGGCAAGACACACCAGGCGTAGGGAGCTTTTGGGTGTTTTACCGGATATAGCAGGCATGAGTTTCCCCGAAACTTGGAGCAGAGTGGATTTTAATGGATCGTTGGCGCAGTCGTCAGCATTAACGACGGATTTCGACGCGACTGGTCCTTATGTTCGGCGATGAGTTCTGCCTTGAGCCGGTCCATACGGGCCTTGTAGCGCTGACGTTGGAAATCGCTGATATCCGGTACTGCGAGTGCAATCCGCAGTTGCTCCAGAGCCTGATCGTTAAGTCCAGTCATGCTGTAGTAACGTGACATATAGAAGTGTGAGTCGGCGATGTTGCCGGCTTTTTGATATGCCTTGGCCAATAACCTCAAGACTTCGGCATTCCCGTCACCGCTGCTTGCTGGTAAGCCGAATAACACGGAGATAGCCTGTTGTGGTTTGTCTGCATCGATCAAATCGCTGGCGTAACTTAGTGTCAGAGGCAGACTGCCAGGGAATAATTGCATTGCTTCATTGTAAGTAGCTATCGCCTGGTCCGATCGCCCGGCAGCAATTTGTGCTTCTGCAAGTCCAATATGAAAAGCGGTCACATCTTCATATCGGGTCTCGAGATCTTGCATAAGATTTATGGCCTCTTCGTCGCGGTTCAGCTGTGTATCGATCAACGACAGGCCATAACGCAGGGCCTCCTGATCCCAGCCATGTTCCGATTTGACCCCAGCCAGAAAGAAGTTGCGTGTCTTGCCGGCATCATCTGTATCGAGTACCCGAAGTCTGGCTTTCATGATCGCGTAGCTGCGACTGTCGGGTTTGGGCGGTACATGCAGGCTTTCGGCACGTTCCTTCAGGTAGGACATACGCGTCAGGTCAAGCGGGTGGTCCATCAGGAATTCAGGGATCTGGTCGTAGCCGTTGAGAGCCGAATTGCGTTGCATCTTCTGGAAGAAATCGACCATCCCAGTGGGTGAAAATCCAGCCCGCGCCAGTGTCTGGATGCCCACCCGATCTGCTTCTTCCTCCTGGGAACGGGTGAAATTGATCTGGTGCTGGATGATGGAACCTTCGGCAGTGGCCAGCGTGCCCATCGCGACGTTCGGATCGGCGGTACGCGCAGCGATCAGGATTGCTCCCAGGATGGTGGCCAGATCCAGCAGGCTGTGATCTTTCTGGTCCTCGATGGAGCGTGCTATGTGCCGTTGGGTCACATGGCCGGTCTCGTGCGCCATGACTCCGGCCAGTTCGTCTTCGTTGTCGCTGGCGAGGATCATCCCGCTGTTCACGCCGATGAATCCACCGGGCAAGGTGACTGCGTTGATGGTCGGATCATTAAGTACAAAATACTCGAAATGCAAGGTCGGGTTGTCGCTATGGGATGACAATTGGTGACCCAGGTCATCGATATATTGATGTATTAACGGGTCATCCAGAATGGCGCCGCTATTGCGCAGCTGATCCATGATCTGAACACCGGCCTGGTATTCCTGTGCAGGCGTGAGCGAGCCTGCGCCGGCTTCCCCGATCTGCGGCAGATTGAAATCGCTGGACGAACCCGCGTTATCGCTCTGTGGGAATCCGAGTGCGGGTGGGATCACCAGCAATATGGTGATCAATACACTACAGAGCTGGCGTGTGAAGAGCCGCAATGGAGCAGAAACCTCCGGACTGGAGTTAGGGGTCATGCCAATATTATCGCATGGGCCTTGGTGTGCAGTGACCAAGGCCCATGGTTTGACCGCCTGCAAGGAGAAATTACGTCAAGCCGGATAAAAAAAGCCCCCGGACCAGAGCGGGCCGGGGGCCTTAGATCAAGTAACAGGGGTTGAACTCAGAAACGGTATCGGTACGAGATACCGAGAATATCTGCATCCGCATTGAATTGGCCGACGATGTGGTCGCCGCCCCCCGCATTTACCTGGTTAAATGGAATATGGCCATTGATGAACAGATGCGAATAGCCGATATCCCACTGACTGTGGTCTGACACCCGCCATGTAGCACCCAGTGCGAGCCATTTGCGATCCGCATCCGGCAAGCGCGCGCTGCGGCTTGCATTGGTGTCATTGGGGGTGGTGTTGGATGCGGCAGTGGGGTTCGGGACCGGTGATTTATCCAGTGCCACGCCGGCACGGAAGGTCCAGCTGTCGCTGTATCGGTAATCAGTGCCGAAGCTGAAACGATTCACGTTCGACAGGCCTTCCTGGACAGTTGATGGCGGTTGGCCTGCCCCGGTAGCGGCATCATAACTGGCAAAGTTGATAGTCAGCTTGTCGAAACTGCTCCAACCGGTGTAACTCCAGTCTCCGTACAAGGACCACTGATCGTTCAGTTTCCACATGCCACTGAGCGAAGCCATTTGCGGCGTGGTGAAATCGGCCGAAATACTCTGATTGGCGAACAGACCCTGCGAGGTAAACAGAGCCGGTGCGTTCGTGAACGTGGCATCGCCGTCCAGGGAATGCTTGATCTTGGAACGGTATGAGAATCCGACCCGGAACGTGTCGTAATTCCATAACAGCCCGAAGTTGTAGCCAAGTGCAGAGCTGTCCTTGGCGTCACCCTGAAAGAATCCATCGTGACCTTGTGGCGTCAGGTTCATGGCGGTACAGGTACCGGGATTCACTTTAGCGAAACACACCGCACCATAGTCGACGGCGTTGGTCAGCTTGACGTCCATGCGCTGGATATCGAGACCGAAACCGCCGGAGAAATTATCCGTGAACTTGTAAGCCAGGGTCGGGTTCAGGTTAAGTACCGTGACCGCGGTGTAGATAGCCTGATAGCGGAAGATAGAATCAGCGTTGTAGCTGGTGGCCAGACCGAACGGTACTCCGAGGCCGATGCCGAAGACCATCTTGTCGTTGATGGGCTTGGCGTAATAGATGATCGGAACTGCGCCCAATTTGCCCACGCTACCGCCTTCGCCGCCTGATAACGGTTGACCGGAGGCGTCGGTTGCGCTGGTCTTGGTGAAATCGGCACCGAAACGGATGACGCTGGCGCCGGCCAATATTTCCGAATCGTTGAGCAGGGTCAAGCCTGCGGGGTTGTACCAGATGGTCGATGAATCGTCAGCGGCTGCAGCGCCGCCGGAGTGGGCGCGCCCCAGGCTGGTGACACTCTGCTCAGTTAGCTGGAAGTTCGAGGCCGAGGCCGCACCCGGCAGGCTTGCCGCAATCGCGGCCGCGAGCAGGGGGAAGGTCCACAGGGCATGCTGCTTTTTCTTCATCGATATTTCCTCAATGAGACGGCTGACAGGGCCGAGTGATTTAAGCACAGGCAGACGGTATTGTCAGTACCCACCCATCATTCCATGGCCAGGGCGGCGCTTCTCACCCTTCAAAGCATGTCCGATGCGAAGTCCGCAAGCCGCGAGCGTTCACCGCGCACCAAGGTGATATGCCCGGAATGGGGCCATTGCTTGAAACGGTCGACCACGAAAGTGAGGCCGGAGGTGGTTTCTGTCAGGTAGGGTGTGTCGATCTGGGACACATTGCCTATGCAGATCACCTTGGTACCCGGACCGGCGCGGGTTATAAGCGCCTTCAGCTGTTTCGGGGTCAGGTTCTGGGCTTCGTCCACGATGATATAGCGGTTGAGAAAGGTCCGGCCACGCATGAAGTTCATGGAGCGAATCTTGATTCTGCTGCGCAGCAGGTCGTTGGTTGCTGCACGGCCCCATTCGCCACCTTCCCCGGACTGGGTCAGGACTTCCAGGTTGTCCATCAATGCGCCCATCCATGGAGTCATCTTTTCTTCCTCGGTGCCGGGCAGGAAACCGATGTCTTCACCGAGAGGAACCGTGACCCGGGTCATGATGATTTCCCGGTAGCGGTTCTGTTCCAGGGTCTGAGCCAGACCGGCGGCCAATGCCAACAGGGTCTTGCCGGTGCCCGCTGCGCCCAGCAGAGTGATGAAGTCCACATTGGGATCCAGCAGCATATTGAGCGCGAAGTTCTGTTCGCGGTTGCGCGCATTGATTCCCCAGACGGTGTGCCTGATGCTGCGATAGTCGCGCGTCAATTCCAATAGCGCCCCGCGTTCATTCAACTCACGTACCGTAGCCTCGAAATTGTCGGGTTGGCTGTACAGGAACTGGTTAGCGAACCATTCCTTAACCTGTGGACCCTGAATGCGGTAATAGGTATGGCCTTCCTGTTGCCAGGACTCCATATCCTTGCTGTGGTGTTCCCAAAAGTCCTTGGGTAACTCTGCCACTCCCGTAAACAGCAGATCGAGATCGTCCAGCGCCTTGTCGCTGAAATAATCCTCGGCGTGGATCCCCAGCACCGCAGCCTTGATACGGAGATTGATGTCCTTGGAAACCAGGGTGACACGGGTCTCCGCGTGCTTTTCCTGCAAGGCCAGCGTGGTACTGAGGATGTGATTGTCAGGCTTGTTGCCGGGTAACAGTTCCGGCAGTGCAGACGGCAAGGCTTCGGTCTGGAAAAACAGGCGGCCGGATGCGACTGCGGCGCTGGCACTGCGATGCGTGCCGGAGATTACCAGACCGGCATCGATCTCTGCCTTGCTGATATCGTGCATCATCTCGTCGAGGAAACGGCTCACCTGGCGTACGTTGCGGGCCGCTTCCGACATTCCCTTCTTGCCGGCATCGAGTTCTTCCAGCACTACCATGGGCAGGAAGATGTCGTGTTCGTCGAAACGAAAGATGGCAGTCGGATCGTGCATCAGCACATTGGTGTCGAGCACATAGAGGCGGCGGCGTGCTTTGCTTTTTGTCACAGGTGCGGTCCCCCCGGTTCGCTTGGTTACTTGTCGAGTGTCTTGACGGCGTCCAGAATTTCGGCGACATGACCTTTTACGGATACCTTGCGCCATTCCCTGACCAGCACGCCTTTGGTATCGATCAGGAAAGTGCTGCGTTCGATGCCGAGTACCTTGCGTCCGTACATGTTTTTTTCCTTGATCACATCATATAGCTTACAGGCTATCTCGTCGGCATCAGACAACAGGTCGAACGGAAATTTCTGCTTGGTACGAAAATTCTCATGGGATTTGAGGCTGTCGCGTGAGATGCCGAAGATCAGTGTGTCACGGCGCCTGAATTTGGCGTAATCATCCCTGAAATCCTGGCCTTCGAGCGTGCACCCCGAGGTGTTGTCCTTGGGATAGAAATACAACACCACATTTTTGCCTTTCAGCTTCGACAGTTTTACGCGTTGATCGCCGGTCGCCGGCAATTCAAAATCAGGGGCTTTCTTTCCAACCGTGGGCTTGCTCATGGGATGACCTCGAAATCAAAAATAACCTTGGACACACTGGAGGCGGAGCAGGGCGCGGGCGGCGGATAATCCGGAAGTTGCAACAGATAAACCTCCTTGTTCAGGCCTTGATGGGTTCCATGATGGCATCCAGGTTCAGTTCTTCACAGAAATCCATGAATTCTTCGCGCAAGCCGCCGATATGCAGGTCGGCGGGGATATTAACCGCCATTTGAACCGCAAACATCGGCGCGCCGGTATGTGCCGCGAGGTAACTGCGGGTGGCGAGGTCGGCGATGCCGATCTTGCGTTCAGCGAAGAAATTCGCAAGGTTGAAAACGATCCCGGGCTGATCGAGGCAAACGACATCAACGGCGTACGGAAGCAGATTGTGGCGCGGTTCGCGTTCATTGGTGCGGCGCGCGGAGATGGTCAGAGACAGGCGCTGTTCCAGTTTGGGCAGGTTGCCTTCCAGCTTGGTGATGTTATTCCAGTTACCCGATACCAGCAGCAGCATGGCGAATTCGCCACCCAGTACGGTCATGCGGCTTTCAGCCACGTTACAGCCACAATCGCGCACGGCGCGGGCAAAATCATGGAGGATGCCTGGCCGGTCTTCACCGAGCGCGGAGACTACCAGTAACTGTTTGAGTCGGGCTCGCAGCGGATGATCCTGTCGTGTGGTGTGTGCCCCAGCAGTCTACCCGGTTTGCCAACTCGCGCAACCTTGCCGGAGCGGTGCTTGAGGCGTATCCCTTCGGACCGGTAACATGGCTCTTTGCAGTGAGGACACGCGGATGTTTCAGGGCAGCATGGTGGCGATAGTGACCCCGATGGCCGACGATGGCCGGGTGGATTTCGATGCTCTGGATGCCTTGGTGGAATGGCATATCGCCGAAGGCACCGACGCGATCGTGGCGGTGGGCACCACCGGCGAATCGGCGACCCTGGAAGTGCCTGAACATCTGCAGGTGATCGAACACTGCATCAAGATTGCGGCCGGGCGTATCCCGGTTATCGCCGGCACCGGTTCCAATAACACCGCTCATGCCATCGCGATGACGCGTCACGCAGAGGAGCTGGGTGCGGATGCGGCCTTGCTGGTGGCACCGTATTACACCAAGCCTACCCCGGAGGGTCTGTACCGGCACTTCAGTGCCATCGCGGGCGCGGTCTCGCTGCCGCTTATCCTCTATAACGTACCGAGCCGGACTATCACCGATATCCTGCCCGAGACTGTGGAGCGTCTCGCCTCTGTT
>JBOIBL010000082.1:0-19209 GCA_050739495.1 Gammaproteobacteria bacterium
ACCTGCGACCTCGACAGCGTCGTCGAAGACCTGCAGACCGGCAAGGAGCAGATCCTGCTCAACCCGAACGGCGGCGGCGGCCACTACGCCCTCGGCTACGGAAAAATGATCCTGGCCGATAACTGGAATCGATGGCCTAATGTCTGGCGGTTATGGGATCTTTCGGTAAATCTCGTTGCCGGATTGCCATTCGATATTGATAACCTTTTACAGGGCACCCTGCTCTACCATGACTGGAACTGGAATGTGTTTGAACCTTCTCACGTCAGTTGGGAGAACGCGAATGCCTCGGTTCCCGTAAACCAGCAATATGCCTGTGGCAGCAGCGCGAATGCAATCAACTCCCCTCATGCTAATGAGATTGAATGCTTCATGCTCAATGGTTCGGGAAAGACCCTTGTGGTTGCGCCCGTCATGACAAACATGAGCGCGGACGGTGGGGACGTGACCTGTTCGACATGTACGAATTATGCCAAGGATCCGAAGGGTAACATCGATCCGACCGGGCAGTATTTCTTCTGGACCACCAATCTGGACGGTGGCCGACTGGATGCCTTCATGGTCAAGATACCGGCCCAGCGGTTGATAAACGCACCATCCAGTAACACACCGCCTGCAATAGCGATCAAGTCACCGACTGCTGGCGTGAGCCTTTCCGGCACCGTTACATTTTCGGCCTCCGCAAGCGCCAGCGCCGGTGTCTCCGCAGTGGAATTTATAGTCGACGACAAACATCCGAGTGCGACGCTTACTCAGCCCCCCTATTCGATTCCCTGGAACACCGATGGTATCAGCCCGGGCATTCACACATTGACCGCAGTCGTAATCGACAAAAATGGCGATACAGCGACATCCAGGAGCATTGCTGTTGACGTAAAAGGCACGCCAGGCGGTGCCTCTCCCGCTGTAAGCATCACATCTCCGCCAAACGACGCCGACCTCTCCGGGACAGTCACTGTGTCGGCATCTGCGACGTCCAGCACAGGCATCGCGAGTGTTAGATTTGAACTGGATGGAGGTTCGGGGCCCAGCGCGACGCTTACACAATCCCCCTATTCGGTTTCGTGGGATACAAGTGACGTGAGCCCTGGGCAGCATACGCTGACGGCGATCGCGACGGATACGAGCGGCAATGTCGCTACCTCAACGATAATCAATGTGCATGTCGAGGGCCCTGCTCCTCCACCATCACCTGGTCCTGGACCTGGTAATGGTGGCGCCCCCCCTCCCCGGCAACCCGGTCACTCACATCAGGCTGGTGGGGGTGGCCTTGATCCAATCAGTATCCTCCTCCTGCTGTCATGGCTTGCATATAGTCTCTTGCTGCGAATGTGTCGTCGGGGCAAAGATTCATGATGGTAGTAGTAAAACACGGCAAAAATACAGTTTTACTCATTTAACCCTTTACTCATCTAACCCAAGATACTGGTCATGCATATTATTGTTCTGCTTCAGGATTCAGGGTTTAAGCATACCCAGATTGCGGAATTTACCTGATTCGGTCACTTCTGTTTCCCAGATAAGGTTCTTAACTGAACACCTTGTCTGCGAGAAATAAGGGTGACCATGGCCAAAAATGCACGGAAGGCGGCAACAGATTCTGTCTCCGGAGTACAAGAGATGGCGACCACTGATGCCAGTCTCGCTACAGTGCCCCACTTCCAGAAACAGCACGATCATCGCCAACTCCAAATATCCACCTATCCGTACATCCGGTCAGATGCGTCGTTTGTACAGGAATGGGACACACTTGCTGAGCAGATCGGTGCTTCGCCCTATCTGCGTCCAGGATGGGTTGCGGCGTGGTGGCATGCGTTTGGGATCGGCGAACTGGAAATACGCACACTGAGAAACCGTGGACAACTGGTCGCGGTACTGCCCATGATTAAGCACAGGAGCACCCTGAAATCAGTCGCGAACTGTCATTCCCCTCGCTTCGGCCTGTTGGCTAAAGATCTGGCGAGTGCCACCGAGCTCGCCAGGACGTTATTTGAAGCCAAACCCCGACGCGTTTCTATCGCCGCATTGGATCCGGCGGGTAGCAGTATGAAAGCCTGCTGGCGAGCGGCCGAAGAGGCGGGCTACAGGACCATCCTCCACCCTTATCAACGTTCTCCCTATCTTGAAATCGACGAAAGCTGGAGCGAATACGAGTCGAGATTAAGCAGGAGGTTGCTGGTTAATTTGCGCCGCTGCAGACAGCGCCTGAAGAAACTCGGTTCGGTTGCCATCGAGATTGTCGACGGTCACGAGCAGCTTGATTCGTTTCTCGAAGAGGCATTCGCTGTCGAAGCATCAGGTTGGAAAGGTGCACAACGCACGGCCATCCAGTGCTCCCCGGAGACCGTGAAATTCTATACCGACATCGCAAACTGGGCCGTATCAAGAGGGATGCTGCGTATATTTTTCCTGAGACTAGGAAAACACCCCCTGGCGATGTATTACGGGCTGATCAAGGACGGTACCTGTTACCTTCTCAAGGGCGGATATGATGCCGCCTACGCGCGCTACTCGCCCGGCAAAATGCTCATGCATTCGGTCGTCTCTTATTGTTTCTCGGCAGGATTATCCAGCATCGAATTTCATGGAGATGCGAACCAATATAAATTTCGCTGGGCTAATGCCGTGCACGCGCAAAAACGGTTTGATGCGTACTCCCCATCTTTGATGGGGAAAATAGCGTGGGCCGCCCGTATGTATGGCTGGCCGGCCGCGAAATATCTCGTTCGTCACTCGATTTTCTGGAAAGGAGACGGTAGACATGGGCACAGCAGTTGGGTCATCCATGAAAATTGATGCGGAATACCATACACGCTCTGACGGAACCGATGACCTCTCCGAAGTCAAAGACGAAAACCGAAGAGACGGCCATTGGCTGGACCTCGACCGAGGCACCTGCAAAGACGCTATCGGACGCCGTGAGTTCGGACTCCAACACCTTGTCACCAACCATCCATTGCTATCCCTTGATGCTATCGCAAGACTTGCCGATAGCCTGCCACCGCGGGCTGTCGAACGTCATTTGGCAAAACAACCACTGCTTGTTCCAGGTGGAGCGGAAGACCTTGACGGCCCTCCATCTGAGACAGTACTGAATATCGAAACCAGTGGGCGCTGGATGGTGCTCTGGAATATCGAGCAGATAAGCTCCTATAGGCGATTGCTGGATGAAATCCTTGATGAGGCGATGGCGTGTTTGCCGCGCTCAGAGGGTCCTATGGGGCGCAGGGAGGCTTTTCTCTTTCTATCTGCCCCTAACGCGATAACACCGGTGCATTTCGATCCGGAACACAATTTCCTGCTGCAGATTCGCGGCACCAAGGAAATCAATATCGGTCGCTTTCAGGACCGTGAAGCAGAACTGCGTGAGCTTGATCGTTATCATGCCGGCGGGCATCGCAACCTCGTGGAGATACCGCCGCTCTCCCGTACATTCTGCATGATGCCGGGAGAAGGCGTATATATATATCCATGGGCACCGCACTGGGTATACAATGGGTCGTCCGTTTCGATTTCACTCTCGATCACATTTCGTACCCGCCGCAGCCAACGGGAAGAACTTGTCCATATATTCAATGCCAAACTGAGACGGCGGGGACTGTCGCCGATGCCCCCAGGACTCTCCTTAACCGCCGATTCAGCCAAAGCGGGTTCCGTCAATTTCCTTGCCTGGTTACGCCGGGGCTGTCGGCGCCAGCGCGGGGCACGAGACTACAGTTGAAACCGCACCAATCTCAGGGCTGCTGGGTCATGTGGTGTTCATGGCCATCTGATCCGAGCCGCAAATGCCGCACGTGCTTCGTCTTATACAATAGCTGATCAGTGCGCGTCATCAGCAGCGGTATACTCTCATTCGATGCCGCTTCGCATGCGCCAGTGGAGACGGAAATCTGCATGTCGCGTATGCTCTTCTTCGAGATCGCCTTTTCGATGCGTTCCGCCGTCAGTAGCGCTACGTCAAGAGTGGTCTGCGGCTGCAACACCGCAAATTCGTCGCCCCCCAACCGATAGACTATATCGGATTTTCGCACCTGCTTTTTGGCACAAGAAGCAATGGTTTTCAAGACATTATCACCGGCTGTGTGCCCATACTCATCGTTGATCTGTTTGAGCCTGTCCACGTCAAAGAGAATCAGGCTGTATTGTTGACCATGGTTTAATTGTTCTTTCTTGAGCATCCTGACATGATCCTCGAAGGCTCGGCGGTTCAATAACCCTGTCAACGCATCTTCACGGCCCTCACGCATGGCCTGATCATACTGTCTGGCATTCTGTATCGCAGAACCGACTACATTGGCAAAAATCTGGATGATCTCGGCGTCTTCATCGGTGAAGGCATTTTGTGACATGGAAGCGACATGCAGTACGCCAGCGATTTCCTGTTTATCATCGAAGGTAAACGGCGCACTCACTGACGATCTGGTTCCGGTCCTGGAGGAGACACGACGCAAAGTACGGTCGTCGGTTTCCGAATCTGCGCACCTCACCACGTGCCTCAGTTTTACCGCATTGCTTGGCAGGCTGCTATTGCCAATGGGTATCTCCAGCATGGAAAAACCCAGCATCCCGACCGCCGCCTTGGCGGATAACCGATTATTTTCAACCATGAAAATAGTCGCGCCGTCCGCACGAGTGAGACGTGCACACTCTTCTGCCACCACATCCATGACTGATTGCAGATTGCTCGAGACGGTTATAACTTTACCGATACTCGCGATCGTATCCAATAGCCGCTCTCGATGCACGATCATCGCGGTTGTACTGCAAATTGTAGCCGCTCGCTCGTCGTTGTTGGACATATGTATATTCCTTCTCGCGGTAACCCCCGATTCCATAGGCAAGTAACGAGCAAATCCTTATTCGCATCCCAATATCGGGAACCCAAAGCCAGAGTCTGATTCTTCAGGACGCTGGATCGCATAGAAATGGGGTAAACACCTTAATTCGCCCCACTTAACACCCAATTGGGTATCAGAAAACCACTTAATATATATTCGATGCTGCAGGATGGCGGCCTGGAAATGCGTCATCCGATGCCGGAGTGGGCTTCATGTGCGTGTCCATGAGACCCGGATTCCAGACTCGCGGATATGTGGTTTCAAGCTGTGTGCGCTTATGCCGTCTATGTTAAAACGATTGGGTCTTTCCCTTATGGCTATCTCTACCTCTTCTGATAACATCACCGATCATGCACAGCATCCAAGTTTCTTGTTCACAAGATACTGCACCCCCGCTCTCACTGGCATAGGAGATGGGGATCGACAGAGGTGAGATCGATCGCCGTCTGCGCTATGTCGGTTTCGGCCCGGATGACGCCACTAAGATCACGTCTCTGATGGGGCTGGTCTGCGAGAGTACAGAGGTTCTCGCGTCGGCGTTTTCGACCATCTGGCGTCGCTGGACGGAACCGAAGGCCTGATACAGAATATCTCGCTGATGAAGCGCGCTCGAAAGCTCAAGATCGAGCACCTCAAGGCCATGGTGCAGGGCCAATATGACGAAGCCTACGTCGAAGAACGCCTGCAAATGGGCTTGCTGTACTCCCGTGCAGGCTTGGACACGCGGGCGTTTCTGGGCGCGTTTCACAATCTGCTGCGTGCGGTGGCATTACGCACCACCGACGGTGCCGGTCTCAATGAGACCCGGCCGTTCGACCCCTTCATGTCCTTCATGAAAGTGGCCTTCTTCGACATCGGATTGATAATCGATACGCTGGTCTATGAGCGGGAAAGGACCATCAAGCTGCAGCAGGATGCGATCCGTGAACTCTCCACGCCGGTTCTCAAGCTCGGCGAAGGGCTCCTGATTTTGCCTATCGTGGGAATGATCGACACGACCCGCGCATCCCAGATCATCGACGAACTGCTGGTTGCCGTGCGAAAAAACCGTGCACGGGCTGTCGTCATGGATATCACGGGCGTACCCATGACAGATACCAGAATCGCCCATCATATCGCCCATGCGGTGAGGACCAGCGCACTTATGGGCGCGCGCACGGTACTCACCGGGCTTTCAGACCAGGTTGCCCATTCCCTTGTTCAACAGGGCGTCAATCTCGGACATTTCGAGACCTACGCTAGCCTCCAGGACGGCGTCGAGGCCGTTCAGTCCATATAAGAGACACCGCCATGTATTTCTCTGTTACATGGCTTACCTGTCATCGCTCTGACTCGTCAGCACTTGCGGCGTAGCCACACTCCAGGTGCTGGCGGTCTTGTGCGATGTTCTCTGCGCCGGCGGGTACCATAAAGTTCGTGATCGCAATCTGGCCTGGAGCGACGGACATAGTGTCGGTCCGGGTATTTCCTGGCGCGGTTGTCGACTAACCCTCGAACTTGCGCCTGCAATGCAGAATCTATCCACGTAGACCGCCCCTGTCACATTCCGTAATTCGACGGTATGATCGCCATTGCCGTTGACATTGGACTTCGCTACCGCATTGAATACCGGATAGTTGCCTGGATTCTGATAGGTCTGGTATGCCGTCGGTACAGATTGTGTGAGTGGTACAGTGGCGTCGCTGAAATTGAAGGTGTAACTGGCGACTGGATCACCTGAGTCCGGATCATAGGATGCAGATGCGTCGAACGCTATGTCATCTGCTGGAGTCGCATTGAATACCGCGACCGGAGGATTGTTTGGCACACACTGCGAGTTGGGATTAATGGCAAAGCTGCCCTGATAGGCCAATCCGTCCGGCATCTCATCTACCGTTTCCGCCACACCGCCAGCAGACGTATTTACCGCCTGCACTGACGCCGAATTAAACCCACTGATGGCCTCACCGGCAGTGAGCCCCAGATCGCTGATTGGTACCACGATCACTATCGTGCCATTGCTTGCATCATAGAAACTCGACGGATCCGCCGGTTTTTCGCTGCCGCTTTTTACAAACCGGCCGTCCACTGCGCCGCTCGAGTTCGACCCGGCCACATAAGACTCGAAGGTGGGTGTAGCCGGCGAAGTAGATGTGAACGTCATACGCACACCGTGCACCGTACCGTCCGACTCCTTGAAGGAGACGTACCAGTATGATTGCGGCGGCTGCGGTTCCTGACCCGGGTCCGTGTTGATCTGGAAACGCAGTTTGATATTGCCGTCCGTGGCATAGGGTTGTGCCAACTGGAAGGATTTGAGGTCCGTCCCCGGCGTACTGGAAAGACTATCGCCAGTGGCGTCGGTAAGAATTGTCAGCCCGGGCGGATCGCAGGCATTTGCGGCTGTCACTGTCGTTACCGACAGTGACACTTCGTTACTTACGGAGCCATCGCCGATCGCATTGACCGCGATCACCTTATAGAAGTATTGCGGAACCGAGGGATCGACGCTTGCATCCTCGTAGCGGGTCTTGTCCCCGCTGACGGTGGCGATCAGGCTCTCCGTCCCGGAACCGGTACCACGCAGAATCTTGTAAGCGCTGATGTCCGCGCCGCCGTTGTCCGGCACATTCCAGTCCAGATCCGCTTTCGCCGAGGTGCGTGTACCTTCCAGGTAAGGTGCTTTGGGCGTTGCCGGTTCCACTGTATCGAACCGGGCCAGCAGCGGCTCGCCACCGGTCTGACGCGCGACCCGCTGGTAAGCGACGAAATCGTTCCGGGTGGGATCGCTGATGCAGGTATCGGTCACGCAGCCGTCGTCGTAGCCGAACAGCACGCGCCCATGATCATCCATCGTGACTTCATTGAAGTCGAGCAGATTGCGATTCTGATGACCGCCACCGCTGTTCCAGATACCGCCGGCCCCCTGCACCGGGTCGTTCGGCGTCGCGTTGACAGTCGTCCAGGTCTGGCCACCGTCATACGTAGTTGCAATGAACAGGTACCAGAAGCCGGGGTAGGCTAACGATTCATGATCGCCGGCAACGTTGCTGCCGACAAACCCGCATGCAGCGCGACCCGGGGAGCCCGCTACCGCTTCCGGAAACACGGCCATGACCACGCCCACCGGTGCGCCGATATCTGTGTCGTTTATCCAGGTTTTGCCATGGTCGTGGCTGACTGCCACGTGCACGTGGTGCTCGACACCCTGTCCATCGACATAACAGTCATATGCCGTATTGTTCTGGTCAATGGCGATGGATGGATCGGTGGAGCCCCCGACGAATGACTGACTGCCGGGAATCAGGAACTCGCTCCACGTGTTGCCGGCATCGGTGCTCACCGCGCCGCCCTGCTGATCGCCGCAGCCCGCAACGGGCAGGTAGACGGTCCCGTCAGGAGCGACTTTCACATGACCGTGCAAGCCGCCGCATGCTGTCGTCAGGCCGGTATCAGCCGGGGTGCCGGGTGCGAAGCTGACACCGCCGTCATCACTGCGTTGGCAGAAATCAGGAAACAGGGCCTGCGAGCAATAGTAGACGGCGTTCGGATAAACCGCGTTCAACCCTGCAAGGGGCGCCGGGTAGGGCCCTGCACCCACCGTCTCATGGTCAATACCGCCGTTAGGCGGGGCCGCAGATGCCTGGATCCACGTGGCACCATCGTCGTCAGTGTAGCCGAACAGTACTTCCGCACCGGTAGTCTGCATGGATTCAAATGTGCGTCCAGTGGTCTGATCGGTAAACAGGATCGGATCCAGCGTGCTCACACTGACGATAGAGGGCGACACGTTGGTCCACAAAGCGGGGCCGGATTCTGGCAACGACGGATTGCGCCGTTCCGGCGGCGTCACCCGGAAAGTGTCAAGATCGGAGAGTGTCAGGATATTTTGGGTTTTTGGATCAAAACCGATGCTGAATTCACCCGAACCGCCGTTGGCAGCCGACCCGTTTGGCGGCATGAAATTCTGGTATCTCGGCACTCCTGGTGCGGTAGGTGTCGCACCGCCGAACCCGGTACTGCCGCCGCTGCTTGCCGGACCGTCCACCAGTGAAACCTGCACGTTCACGGTTTCGCCGCTGGGCGTATAGGGCACCACTTTCAGGGTAAAGGTTTTGGTACCGTTGAACACGCGCAGCGTGGCGACTTCGGGGTTCGCGCCACTCGCCGATTGTGTCAACGCCGCCTGTGAACCGTCCGTATTCGTCACGGTTCCCGCGTAAACGTAAAGATCGTAGTCAGACGTTCCAGCGCCAGTATCCGTCCAGCTCATCTTGAATTGAATCAATTTATTGGGATACGTCGTCGCATAGTTACTGGGCAGTGACACGGTCAAGGCATAATCGTCGCAAGGTTGCTCCGGATTGTTGCACTCGGGGCCTGCGTCCACCAGTGGCGCCGGCGTGGGATTGGCCAGCGGGAAAGGCCCGGTTGTGTAAGTTAACGGCCCCGAACTGTCGGTCAAGGTGCCGTTGGCCGGCGTGGCCGCTTTGATCGACACGGATAGCAGCGTCAGCAAGACCCCAAAAACAAGCAAAGTGAATCGACCCCGTGCCACGCTCATGGTATTCACCTCAGTGAATTGATTGTTCGCTATCCGTCAGATGCGCATAGCGGTTACTGTTTTATTCGGTTTTGTCCAGTATGGCGAGACATAAATGGTGAAGACCATAGGGAAAACCCCCTAAAATCCCGGGTTGAACTTACTTAAACCACATCGAATATCGTTTATCCGAAATTCATCATGTCCATCAACTCAACGTTATAAATCTCCTTGCCTGTGAATCATCCCCTGCCTGACTTCGCCTTCGATTATCCTGCCGGGACGCATACCATTGATATACGCGTGCCGATGGGTACGGAAAATTCACCGTTCTGGTCTAAACAACGGAATAGCTTTGCACTTCTTCGATCCCCAGACGCTCGTGTTGGCTGCGAAAACATCGACTCAGAGCTCTCGCTTGGTAACGCTCTCCAGATCTGAACCCCAGCCAGGATGACGGTCGGCAAAGGAAAGGCTGATGGTCAGGATCACACTGCCCCACCCGGAGAATCCCGGTAACAGATGTGGCAACAGCATTTCGCCAGTCAGGGAGAGCTGTAGGTGATCCGGGCATCCTGGATAACGAGATCCACATACATGAATGTCGCGGGCAATTGAACCCACCCAGAGAACCTTTTCCTGCAGGGCTTTCCGGTCGGTTCGAGCCCTCTCCAGACATCATCATCGAGACAAAAATAAAAGCTGCCACCGGGAGCTTTTTTAGCTTCCAGCGGTCACACACTGAACCGAGTGGCGGGGTCGCGAGATACGAAGATTTTTCAGCCGTCCGATAAACCTTACCCACAGTCTGGGCATCCAAGAACACATGCATACCGTGACCATGATTCGGGTAGGAGGGGTTCCTGCACGCGTGCTCTGCGTACTTCTGGCATTGGCTGTGGTATCGGCGCATGCGCAGGATGCGACACATCATCTGGATGCCGGAAGCGTGGACAACGCTGACATCAAGCTTGATGGTGTACCCGACGAAGCGGCCTGGCGGAATGCCGCCGTCATCCAGGACCTGACCCAGCAGAGTCCGCACCCCGGGCAGCCTACCCCCTATCACACCAGGGTGATGGTGCTGCATGGACAGCACACCTTGTTCATCGCACTTGAATGCGACGACCCCGATCCGGACAGATTATCCACGCACACCCTGGTCCGGGACGGCGATCAGTCGAACGACGACAACGTGGTTTTCGTGTTGGACACGTTCGGTACCCGGCGGGTGGCGTATATCTTCCAGATCAACGCCGCCGGTGCCATGGCCGACGGCCTGCTGGCGCCCACGCCGGCAATCAACAGCAACAACGGCGTGGATTACAACTGGGATGGTATCTGGCAGGCGACCGTGGTTCGCAATCCTCACGGCTGGACTGCGGAAATCGCCATCGATACCCGCAGCCTGCAATTCGGACATCATGTCACGGCCTGGGGATTCAATGTCAGCCGCAATATCCCGAGGGATCTGCTTACCTTGAACTGGTCTGGCACCACGCTTGATTCCTCTGTGTTCGATCTGCAACGGGAAGGCACGCTAAATGGCGTGCAGGATGTCCAGCAGGGGCTCGGCCTGGATTTTCAGCCATACGGGATCGCCACCCAGCAGACCGGTGCGAGTCAAAACAGCAAGGCCGGGTTCGATCTCAAATACGATTTCAATCCTTCACTGGCGGGGCTGTTCACCTATCACACGGATTTCGCCGAAGCCGAGGCGGACCAGCAACAGATCAACACCGGTCGCTTTCCATTGTTCTTTCCGGAAAAGCGCCAGTTTTTCCTGCAGGGATCGAATCTCTTCAGTTTCGGCTACAAACTGGGGACCAATTTCATACCGTTCTATTCACGATCCATGGGCCTGGTCAACGGTCAGGCAGTACCGCTCGACGAAGGCGCAAAAGTCATCGGGCAGTCCGATAACGGTTCGCTGGCCCTGCTGGATACGCAGATGGGCAGCTCGAATGTTTCCGACGCGACCAACCTGTTTGCCGGCCGCGGCACCTATAACGTGGATCAGAATCTGCAACTCGGCGCGATGGTCACCAACGGTGATCCGCTTGGGATCGGCACTAACAGCTTCGCGGGAACGGATGCGACCTGGAAAACCTCTACGTTCCAGGGTGACAAGAATCTGAATCTTTCTGCCTGGGCCGGGCATTCTTCCGGCGATCTCACGGCCGGCAGCCCCAATGGCTATGGCATGCGTATCGAATACCCCAATGATCTGTGGTATTTCACTGCGCGTTACGACCAGTTTGGCGATGCCTTGAATCCGGCGCTGGGTTTTTTGCCGCGTCCCGGTACGCGTCAGAATTTCACCGAACTGACCTACGCACCTCGTCCGTCATCCGACAGCTGGTTCAACTGGGTACACCGTTTCTGGTTTGATGGGAATTACAGTGAAACCGATGGCCTCGGTGCGCAGGACGGCGGCAAGCAGAGTTCCGAGTGGTGGTTCAGCCCGCAAATGCTGACAGAAAGCGGCTGGTTCTGGGAGACGGATTTCTACCGTGACTACGATGCTCCCACCACGGCTTTCGAGCTCGTTCCCAACGTGACTGTGCCCGCCGGCCAATACACCTGGAACCGTGCCCGGCTGGTCTTCAATTCGCCGACCTCGAAGCCCCTGTGGTGGGAATTCATCGACTCGGTCGGCACCTACTATGCAGGTACCGGGCATCACCCATTGGTACAGGTCAACTGGAATCTGCCGGATGGTCGCTTCCAGCTTTCGGCCACCCAGGAATGGTTCTTCTATTATTCACCCCAAGGTGACGGTTCCACCCGTCTCAGCACCGTAACCGGCACCTACTCGTTCACGCCGTCTCTGTATTTCTCCACGCAGATGCAGTATCAGAACGGCATTCCCGGCGTGAGTTACAACGCGCGACTGCGCTGGATCGTGGAAAGTGCCAGCAATATCTATCTGGTATGGAATCATGGTGTGGTGACCGAAACCGATGGTCTGGGTCGACCGGTGGTGGCATCAGGCAACCAGATCATCCTGAAAGTGCAGTGGGATTTTCGAAACTGATTTTTGGGGAAATCTGACGGCCGGGTTGTATCCGGTCACGAAGACTGGTTGCGCCGCTCGAGCTCATCCCAGCGTTGATAGATAAGTTCGACTGACTGCCGGGCTGACTCCAGTTCCGCATGCAATTCCTGCAGCTGTTTCGCGTCACTCATGATCGCCGGATCATGCAGTTGCGATTCAATCCGGTCGACTTCCTGTTCTGCTTTCTCCAGTTTCTTTTCGATACGGTTCAATTCTTTCTGTTCTTCATAGTTCAAACCATGGGCTTTCGCTCGTGCCGGTTTCTGTACAACGGTTGTCGCCTGCACGGTATCCGTCTGCCGGCGTTGCGACCATTGTTCGTAATCGGCGAAAGACAATACCCCGCCAGTACCTTCGAGATAAAGCAAACCATCGCCGAGACGGTTCATCAGGAACCGGTCATGCGTGATCAGCACCACGGCACCTGGAAAATCACTGAGACTTTCCTCCAGCACTTCCAGGGTAGGGATATCCAGATCGTTGGTCGGTTCATCCAGTAACAGGACGTCGGCCGGTTGCAGCATCAGACGCGCAAGCAACACTCTGGCCTGTTCACCACCTGAAAGCCGTGCGACGGGCAATGGCAGTTTCTCAGGCGCGAACAGAAAGCGTCTGGCCCACGATGCTACATGGATGGACTGGCCACGAAACAGGACGCTGTCGCCTGCCGGTGCCAGCGCCTGCCTCAGAGTTTGTTGCTGGTCGAGTTGCTCGCGTCGCTGATCGAAACTTACGATTTTAAGTTCATCCGCGCGCACGACGTTGCCCGAGTCCGGCATCAATTCACCTTTCAGCATCTGCATCAGGCTGCTCTTGCCGCTGCCGTTGCGCCCCAGAATACCGAGACACGTGCCGGGGGTAAGAGTCAGGTCCAGATGTTCGAACAGCAGCTTGTCACCACGCCGGATCGTGGCATCCTTGACTTCGATCAGCTTGCGGGTCTTGCGGCCGCTGGCATCGAATTCGAGTTGCGCCGGAGTGATATTGGCATTACGTGCCTTGATTGAATGCACATCACTCTGCAACTGCAGGGCACTGTCGATACGGGCTTGCGCTTTGGTGGTCCGCGCCTTTGGACCGCGACGCAGCCATTCGAGTTCACGCCGCAGCTTGTTGGACAGCGCCTGCTCCTGCTGGGTCTGCTGATCCAGCAGGGCAGCCTTGCGTTGGAGAAACGTGCCGTAGTTGCCCGCCACGGCCAGATACCCATCCGGATAACGCATATTCAGTTCGACGATGCGGTTGCTGACATTTTCCAGCACGTAACGGTCGTGGCTGACCAGCACGAAAGCGAACGCCGCCTGTTTCAGCACTGTCTCCAGCCAGAGTATCCCTTCCAGATCGAGATGGTTGGTCGGTTCATCCAGCAACAGCAGATCCGGCTCCTGCGCCAGTGCACAGGTGATGGCAAGGCGCTTGCGCCAGCCACCGGACAGGTTATCGATGCGTTGATCGGTCTGGGTAAAGCCAGCTTCTTGAACGAGAGCACGAATTGCATCCAGACCCTGCTCGCGCAGGATACCCGGCAGCGACGAGAGCAACGCGTCACCAACAGTAAGATCGGACTGGAAAATGTCAGTCTGCGGCAGATAGACCAGATTGACGCTACTGGTACGTACTACCTGTCCGCTGTCAGCAGCTTCGATGCCGGCAAGCAACTTCAGGAAAGTCGATTTCCCGGAACCGTTGGGGCCGACCAGGCCGAGCCGTTCACCCGCATGCACACTCAGGGTGATACCACTGAACAGAGTATTGAGTCCGTAGGATTTGCTGACGGACTGACAGCTTGCGAGTTGTCGAGCGGCCATCACGAGACGCCGCGCCCGCTGACCGGCAATCGCAGCAGTCGATAAGTCATCAATCCAACGGATGCCGCAGGATGATGGTTTGCGCGCGATCCGGTCCGGTAGAGATGATATCCAGAGGTACGTTCACCAATTCCTCGATCTTCTTCAGATATGCGCGTGCGTTGTCCGGCAGTTCCTCGTAACGGGTAATGCCGATGGTCGAGGTCTTCCAGCCCGGCATGTCGATATATACCGGCTCCGACTCCGCAAAACCTTCGGCACCTATGGGAGGTGCCATGGTGACTTCGCCCTGAGGCGTCTTGTAGCTGACGCAGATACGGATGGTATCGAGCCCATCCAGCACATCGAGTTTGGTGATGCAGAGTCCTGATACCGAATTGTTGAACACCGAACGCCGCAATGACACCGCATCGAACCAGCCGCAGCGGCGCGGACGTCCGGTGACCGAACCGAATTCATGGCCGCGGCGCGCCAGGTGTTCACCCATGGCGTCGAACAATTCGGTCGGCATCGGCCCTTCGCCCACGCGGGTGGTGTAAGCCTTGACGATGCCGAGCACATAATCGAAATAACGCAGACCCACACCGGTACCGGTGGCTGCACCGCCCGAAGTGGTGTTGGAAGAAGTGACGTATGGATAGGTCCCGTGATCCACATCCAGCAAGGCACCCTGTGCGCCCTCGAACATCACGCTCTCACCCTTGCGGTGCAGTTCTTCAAGCAACGCTGTGATATCGGTGACCATGGGTTGTAATTGCGGCACCAGCGCCAGATAGTCTTCCAGCGTCTTCTGGAACGGTACCGTCTCGGCATTGAAGTAATGCTTGAGTACGAAGTTGTGGTAATCCAGCACTTCACCGAGCTTCGCAGCAAAGCGCTCGCGATGGAACAGATCCGCCAGGCGTAGTGCGCGGCGCGCCACCTTGTCTTCATAGGCGGGGCCGATACCACGTCCGGTAGTGCCGATCTTGGCAGTGCCTTTGGCAAGTTCACGGGCTTTGTCCAGGGCGACATGCGAGGGCAGGATCAACGGGCAGGCGGGACTGATGCGCAAGCGTTCGCGCGCCGGCACGCCCTTCGCTTCGAGCATCGCGATCTCTTCGAACAGGGCGGTCGGTGACAGCACTACGCCATTGCCGATCAGACACTGCACGTTCTCGCGCAGCACGCCCGAGGGAATCAGTTTGAGGATGGTCTTTTCGCCATCGATGACCAGGGTATGACCGGCATTGTGACCACCCTGAAAGCGCGTCACCGCGGCGACGCGATCCGTGAGCAGATCGACGATCTTGCCCTTGCCCTCATCGCCCCACTGAGTCCCGATGATGATGACGTACTTGCCCATGTTGCCTCGCATTAAATGACGCGCCCGGGCGCGTTTGCATGATAAATCAAAAGCACCGCCAACCGGCACCGCACCAATCTGAAATCAGATCACTCCGCGAATCAGATACAAGACCACCAGTCCCGCCGCCATGCTGATCAGGCCGGCAATGCGCAACACCCGATCATCGGCCTGACACACCATTGCCAATGTGCGCTTGAACCCGCGTGGATTCATAAACGGCAATACCCCTTCGATCACCAGTAATAACCCCAATGCAGTCAGTAGTGCGATCAGCATCTGTGCAGCTTTCCCTGTTCGATCATGACCGTGAAGTCCTGCTCAGTTTTTGACGGCGCCCTGCAGATACTTCAAGAGCTGGCTGTCCGGCCCTAACACGATCACATTGTTACCGTTCTGCATGACCCGTCGATAAGCCTGCAGACCAAGATAGAAATGGAAAAAACCGGGGGCGCGGCGTGCCGCATGTGCGTAGATACGTGCAGCTTCGGCATCTGCCGTACCGCGTATCTGCTGGGCCCGGATCTGTCCCTGAGCCAGAATCGTGGCGCGTTGTTGATCCGCATCGGCCTTGATACGGTCCGCAGCAGCGGCTCCCTCCGCGCGGAGTTTCGCTGCCTGCGCAGATTGTGCCGAGCGCATGCGCGTATAAACGATATCCTGGATCGTATTGGTCAGCCCGAGTTCCGTCACCTGCGCACTGCGCACTTCCATACCGGAACCTTTCAATTGCCGGTTCAGCGTCGGGACCAGGTCGCCCAGCAACTTATCCTGCGGTGCGGCGAATGCTTCGTCAAAACCTTGCGCAGCAAAGGCCTGCTTCAACAGCGGCAATACCGCCTGATTGATATAGTAAGCACCCTGAGTCTCATCGCAACCCGGATTCCGGGTACAGAATGCGCTCACATCAGTGATACGCCACAACAGCATGTAGCCGAGCTCCAACGGTCTGCCGTCGCCGGCAGCGACTTTTTCCAGGCCACCGTTCTCACGTCGCCCGTTCAGCACGATCCATCCATCATCCAGATAAACCGGGTGATCCAGGAACGGCAACCCGAGATGCAGACCGGGAGCAAGTCCATCTCGGACCACATCCTGAAAACGCAATACCGCACCTGAATGACCTTGCGGCACTACCAGCACACTCTGACTGGCCACCAGCAACATGATGACTACGATCAGCAATCCGGCAACCGTGCGATGGCGCATCATTTACGCCCCTTGTCGTTGTCTTTGGCAACAGTGGGCTTGGTGGATGGACTGACGGCTGGTTTGACTGACGTGGCAGCTGTTGCAGGCTGCACGAATTGCACGCTGACATTGCCATTCCGCGTATCGATCACAACCTTGTTCACCTTGCCAAGTACATCCTGCATGGCTTGCAGATACAGTTGATCGCGGGTTAACGACGGTTCTGCCTGATAAGCACCCAGTATTTCGTTGAAACGCGCGACATCAGCCTGTGCTTCGGAAGTACGCGTGACCCGGTATGCATTGGCTTCAGTGACGCCGGCATCACTGGCACCTTTTGCTTCAGCCACGATGCGGTTCGCATATACCTGCGCATCGTCCTGAAGTTGCTGGGCATCCTGTTGCGCCTTGCGCACATCGCCATATGCCGAAGTTACGACATCCGGCACATCGACGCGCTGAAATACCAGGCGCGTCACGGTGACCCCGGTATCATCGTGTTGCAAGGCTGCCTTCAGCAGGTCATGTGCTTCGGCCTCTGCATGATCGCGGCCGCTGCCGAGCATGTCGGCAAGTGTATTGCGCGCGACCGCAGTACGGATTGTGCTATCAATCAATGCATCGAACAGCACCCTGGAGCCGGTGTCTTCCGCACCTGGCGCCGATACCTTGAACAGATAATCCCTGAGATTCGATATCTGGTAATGCACCTGGATTGCAACCACCACTGCATTACCATCCTGGGTCACCAGCTGATTGTATACATGTACATAATCGCGTCCCTGATCCACACCATTGACCGTAACTTGCGATCCTATCGGCCAGGGCGCATGCCAATGCAATCCGGGCTGCATGATGGCACCGGCACGGCCGAATACGAATACCACACTGCGGTCTCCCGCAGCGACCGTGTAAAAACCGGAGCTCAGCCAGGCAATCAACAGTAGCGGCACTACCCACAGCAATCCGATGGCATGCATACCAGTGCGACCCGGCCGCTTGCCGCCGAACAAGGTTTGCAACTTGCGCTGGATGTTTTTCACCAGGCGTTCGAGATCGGGCGAGTGCTCGCCACTTTCCCAGGGGTCCTTGCCGTTCTTGCCGGGTTCGTTCCAGACCATTTTCACTCCGGTGCTCAGGCACCCAGTAACGCGGGGTTCAGGCCCTCGCGATGACATAGCCGCTGGTATTCGCTGCGCGGCAATTCCACCTGCAACAGGTAACTGCCATCCTGATCGAGTTTCTCTTCGCGCACCGCCCCGAGTCCGAAGAATGCGGCGCGTGCCCGACCCTGCGCCGGCGCCAGCCGCAACCATCCATGCACGGTATCGCTGTATAACAGTTTGGCGACGGCATCGCGCAACAGTTCCAGACCAGCGCCGCTGGTTGCCGATACCCAGATACGCCTCGGCTTGCCATCCGGGCCGTACTCGACTGCCGGCGGCTGCCCGGTCGCGTCAATCTTGTTGAAAACCTCAAGCTGCGGGACATCCTGCGCGCCTATTTCGTCCAGCACCGTATTGACGGTATCGATATAAACATCGTGCTCCGGATCGCTGGCATCCACCACATGCAGCAATAATGCGGCTTGTTCGGTTTCCAGCAAAGTGGAGCGGAATGCAGCCACCAGATCATGCGGCAGTTCACGGATGAACCCCACGGTATCCGCGAGTACGGCGCTATGCCCCTCATCGAAACGCAGCCGTCTGAGAGTCGTATCCAGAGTCGCGAACAGCTGGTCCGCGGCAAAAACTTCGGAACCGGTCAGTGCATTGAACAAGGTGGATTTGCCGGCGTTGGTATACCCGACGACCGAAACTGTGGGCACCTCGTTACGCAACCGCGTGCGCCGGCCCTGTTCGCGCTGTTCGCGTACCCGCTCGAGTCGCTTCACGAGTTGCTTGATGCGTTTCCCGATCAAACGACGATCCAGTTCCAGCTGCGTTTCACCGGGTCCGCGCAAGCCGATGCTGCCACCGCGCTGACGCTCCAGGTGAGTCCAGCCACGCACCAGGCGGGTGGCAATATGTCGATGCTGTGCCAGCTCCACTTGCAACTTGCCTTCGAAGCTGCGCGCGCGCTGCGCAAAGATATCCAGAATCAATCCGGTGCGGTCCAGTACCCGGCAGCCCAGGAATTTTTCCAGGTTGCGCTCCTGGCTGGGAGAAAGCTGGTGATTAACCAGCACCAGATCCGCATTGTGTTCCCGCACCAGCGCGCGGACTTCCTCGGCTTTGCCTTCACCGATAAAGAAATGCGCTTCCGGCACTCGCCGGTTACCGGTCACCACAGCCAACACCTCAGCGCCTGCGGCAACCACAAGCCCGGTGAATTCCTGCAGCAATTCGTTTCCGGTAAGGGGATCGAGATTCAGATGAACCAGAACGGCGCGTTCACCGCTCTTCGGGCGTTCAAACAATGACGGACCTCATCATGGCGGGATCAGG